>JBAXBP010000023.1:0-30197 GCA_037141915.1 Bacteroidota bacterium
TCTGATCCGCTGGCCAGTGTTTGCCCTGCTGCCCCTGGGCATGCTGGCGCTGGCAAACATGTTGAGCGAAGGCGATGCTTTTGCATTTTTTCCAGTGTCGGCAGAGGTTTCCTTGATGATCCTGCCAGTCGTTGCCATCTCCGCCCTGGTTTTTTTATCCTTCATGTTCTGCAGATTCATCGTGGTATCCCTGCCCATTCCCTTCATGCGTAATTTGGAATCTTCGTAGGTGTATATAAGGCTCATCAAACCGGCAGGGCTGACATCTGTAATTTCATATTTGATGGTTGAGCCTTCCTCGGTGGTCATCTTCATTTCCTGTCCTCCCATCTCCTGGGTGGTCTCGATCCTATTATCCTGCTTGAACCTGTAGGTTTTCCCTTTTTCCATCCTGTAACCCAGGCTGTATTTTTCCTGGGCCTGGGCCTGAAAATTGATCATGGCAAAAACTGTTGCGGTGATCAGTATCATCATTTTGGTTTTCATTTTTTTAATTTTAATCCTTTAAACTTCTTATTATCATTATTCATTAAGAGGTGCATCACTTTCCAGAGGCGCGATGCTGTACCGTATGGTTTCATTCGATATTTTTCCTGCGGTGTAGAAAACAAGCCTCGAGACCCGGGCCGCTTTGCTGCAATCGGATTTGTCGGGGTTGTCGCTCACCTGGTGGTAATCCTTATGCAGCCCGGTAAAGAAAAAGATAAACGGGACATTATGCTTGTAAAAATAATAATGATCGCTGCCTCCCAGGTAGTCGCTATCCTTGACCACCAGTTTGAATTTTGTTTTTTTATTCTCCTGGCGGATGATGTTCGTGATGTCGGGACTCTGCCTGGCGCCTTCAAGGTATAATGAATCCGGGTCGTTTCTGCTGATCATATCCAAGTTAAGCATGGCGACGGTGGAAGCCAATGGATGCAGGGGATGCGTGGTGTAATATCTGGATCCGAATAATCCCTTCTCTTCTCCGGCAAACAGGATAAACATCATGCTGCGTTTTGGTTTTTCTTTAAGTCTGCTGAAGGCATAGGCGACTGAAAGAACACCGGAAGTTCCGGAGGCATTGTCATCAGCTCCGTTGAAAATGTAATCTTCTCCAGTCTTATGCTCCTTTTTAAACCCAACATGATCATAATGTGCTCCTACGATCACGAGTTGTTTGCCGTATACCGGATCGGAACCGGGTATATATCCGACAACATTCCTTACTTTGTACACAGTGCTAAGGATATTGGCATGCATGCTGACTTTGACTCCCTGTAATTCAAAAGAAGCCAAAGACAGGTCTTTATCAATCCTTTCTTCGAGCCGCTTTAGCGAATCCACGCTGCCGAAGAGCAATTTCACAACTTCCTCTCCGATATGCATGGCAGGGATCTGCTCGTCGCTGTCGCCGCACAAATGCAGGGGTGCTGCATCTTTGGGAATTATTTTTGATAAGGAGGCCCAGGGTGAGCCTCTTGCTTTCAGCGAGCTGAACTGCAGTGGCCCGTTTACAACCAGCATGCCCGCTGCCCCGTGCTTTACAGCAATCTTCATTTTCTCTTTCAGGGAAACATATTTTGTTTCCTCCCTGCCCATGAAAACTGAAGTAGAGTCATCCTTCTGGGGCTCGTTCCTGAAAATGACGACAATTTTACCTTTCGCGTCAATGCCCTTATAATCGTCATAATTGTATTCCGGCGCAGTAATACCGTACCCGGCAAATACCACGGGTGCAGTCACCTTTGCTGCAGATGAGAAATCATAGGGAACATAATCCGATTTAATGCTGAGCAGAAAACCCGCACCATTCATAATTACGGTCAGCTCATTGGTATCGCCAAGCTGATCCTGGCAAATGGGGAATTCCTGGAAATAACTCCCATTCCAGGGTTGTATGCCCCATTCCCTGAAATTTCTTGCAATATATGCCGCGGCGCTGTCGAGCTGGGGGCTGGGTGTATTCCTGCCTTTCATGGAATCAGAAGCGAGGTAGTTGATCTGCTTTGAAAGGAAGTCGGGTGTAATGAGCTTTTTACCATTCCCTGAAGTGAACTGGGCCTGTGACTCTCCAGCTATGGCAAGGCAAAAAATTACGAGTACGAAGATGCCTCGTCCTGCAAGCTTTTTCATCAGAACTATGTTAGGATAATTGAATTGACAACATCTTTAATTTCTGTGTGTGCAAACGTACTGCAAATAAGTAAATTGGGCAAATATCCTCAAATAATTACAAAATTTTTTACAACAGACATGCCGATATTTGGTTTTACCCTGAAATTAACCTAACTTTACTGCCATTAAATGAACATATCATGCGAAAGTTTTCATTTTTCCTGTTTACTTTAGCAATTGTTACATTGTTTTCCTGCAAACATGAAATCGTTGTGAAGTACCCATTGGCAAAGAAAGTCGATACAGTCGATACTTATTTTGGCACTAAAGTCCCTGATCCTTACCGCTGGCTTGAAAACGATACTTCAGCAGCAACAGCCGAATGGGTTAAGGAGGAGAATGAAGTGACATCAGGCTACCTTGCAAAGATACCTTTCAGGGAGCAGATCCGTGAGAAGCTTACAAAAATGTGGAATTATTCCAGGGTAGGAGTTCCATTCAAGGAAGGTCCTTATTATTTTTATTTTAAAAATGACGGCCTTCAGAATCAGTCGGTAATGTATTTTAAAACAGGACTAAACGGGGAAGCTAATGTTTTGCTTGATCCAAATAAGCTTTCATCCGATGGTACTACCGCACTTGCAGGGTTTGAGGTTTCGCATGGAGGAAAATATATGGCATACAGCCTGGCCCGGAGTGGATCAGACTGGAACGAGATCCATGTGATGGAAATCGCCACGGGAAAGCAGCTTCCGGATACTTTGCAGTGGGTGAAATTTTCAGGAATGTCCTGGAAAGGTGATGGTTTTTATTACAGTCGTTTTGATGCACTTTCAAAAGGTGCGGAACTTTCTAAGCAGAACGAAAATCATAAGGTTTACTTCCATGCTCTCGGAACTAAACAAAAAACGGACAAGCTGATTTATCAAAACCCAAAATATCCCCTTAGGAATTACGGGGCATATGCAACGGAAGACGAGAGATTTCTCATACTCTCTGAATCTGAGTCAACCAGTGGCAATGCATTATATTACAAGGATCTGGGTAAAAAGGAAGCCCCTTTCAAACATTTATCTGAAGGCTTTGATTATGAATATTCCGTGGTCGACAACATCGGGGATAAACTGCTTGTTATCACCAACTATAAATCTCCGAAAAAGAAGCTTGTCCTGATGGATCCCGAAAATCCCTCACCTGAGAACTGGAAAACCATCATTCCTGAAAGGGAAGATGTGCTTCAATCGGTTTATCTGTGCGGGAATGTCCTGCTGTCGGTATACATGCAGAATGCTGCCTCCAGGGCATATGTCTATGACCTTGACGGAAAATTTCTGCATGAGATGAGCCTGCCCGGACTCGGCACCCTTTCAGGCTTTAACAGTAAAAAAGGGGATAACCTGGCATTCTTTGGGTACACCTCGTTTACCTTCCCGCTTACAGTATATAAATACGATGTCGGGAAGAATACTTCGGAAGTTTACATCCGACCCGAAACGGGCATCAACCCTGATAATTTTGAAGTCACGCAGGTATCATTCAGCAGTAAAGATGGTACTGTCGTCCGCATGTTCATTGTTCACCGGAAAGGTATTGAATTAAATGGAAAAAATCCCACCCTCCTTTATGGATACGGTGGATTTAATGTCAGCCTGACCCCCGGCTTCAGCATAAGCAGGCTGCTGTTCCTTCAAAGCGGGGGCGTTTATGCAGTTGCAAACATCCGTGGAGGAGGCGAATACGGTGAGAAATGGCACAAGGCCGGGATAAAAGAGAAAAAGCAGAACGTGTTCGATGATTTTATTGCTGCGGCTGAATACCTGATCAGTGAAAAATTCACCAGCCCGGGAAAACTTGCCGTCATGGGCGGATCGAACGGGGGACTCTTGATTGGAGCTGTGATGACCCAGAGACCCGACCTGATGAAAGTGGCAATACCCCAGGTAGGTGTAATGGATATGCTGAGGTACCAGAAGTTCACCATCGGCCATGCATGGTCCAGCGATTATGGAACAAGCGACACAAAGGAAGGTTTTGATTACCTTTTCAAGTATTCTCCCTTGCATAATATCAGGGAAAATATAAACTACCCGGCAACCCTTGCATTTACTGCCGATCATGATGACCGTGTTGTTCCGGCACATTCGTTTAAATTCATGGCGACCTTGCAGGCGAAATACAAGGGGCCGCACCCGGTCCTCATCCGTATTGAAACAAAAGCCGGTCATGGTGCAGGAAAACCTACATCCAAAGCCATTGATGAAACAACAGACCTCTGGTCATTCATTTTTTATCAGCTTGACATGACACCTTGAGAGCCGTTTTCCCGGTACAGGGAAAAATTTTCAACTTTTTTTTTCTTACCTGACAACGGTTTTCAATTCCAAACTGTCATATATAATATAACAGGGGGTCTGGCCTCGCCCTGCTGATTTATTTTTCAATTATGTATCACTTTTAACAATTCCCCGGATTAAGGGGTAGTTCAATTCGTATGAATCTGCCGTATACAAATGAATGGCTTGTACAAGGACTGATCGAAGGCAGGGAGTCCTGCATAAAATTTATCTACAGGGAATATTTCCCTATGATAATGTCTATCGTCGGTAACAAGCATGGAAACATGGAAGACGCGGAGGACATCTTCCACGATGGATTGATAATTATTTTCAACCGTCTGAAAAATAAAAGATTTACTCTCAACTGCAGTTTAAAGACTTACCTTTTTTCGGTATGTAAGAATCTCTGGAGAAGGAGGCTGGAAAGAAAGTACCGGCTGCTTTATGCCACAGATTCCTTTGTGCATGAAGATGCAGGCTTATACCACCAGGAAGCAGAAGAGGAAGAGCATGTCGAAAAATTCAGGCTGTACAAAAAGCACCTGACGGAGATGCCGGAATTCTGCAGGGTCCTGCTCACCTTGTACATCCGGAAGACACCCCTGCAGGATATTGCAAGGATTATGAACTTTAAGGATGCCGAATATGTCAAGGCCCGAAAGTACTATTGTAAAAATTTACTACGGAAGAAAATTCTAAGCGACCCCGAATGCAAACAATTTATGAACTATGAATGATTTTCTGACACAAAGTCACTGGATAGGGAAATTTACTGATAAGGAACTAAGCCCTGATGAGGAGTTCAGGCTGCTGGCACAGGCCTCTTATAACCCGTTGCTCAGGAATGAGCTCAGGCTGGACAAGGATATTAATGAGGTGTTTGACGACGTTGAACTGATACAGTTATCTGATACGATCAGGTCTGCTGTATACCATGAAAAGTTCAGGGTCATTCTTCCCCTATACGTGAAAATCGCAGCTTCTGTAATAATCCTGATCACATTGACGGCACTGGCTGGGCTTCTGGTCAACTATTCAAAGCAGGATCCAGGGCAGTCCTTCCATGATCGTAATCCTTTACTCAGGCATGAAACCAATGGTTTGTTCGGTTTCATGCAGGCATACCGCATGCATAATATGCCTGCCACTCCTGCAAAGAGGAGGGACCTTGCCCTGAGCAGCAGTTTTAATTCATATTCCCTCCGGCCTGAGTATGAATTTCTGATAGGAACTGCTACAAGGGATGTTTCAGTATTTGTGATCTCCCCGCTTCCAAGGGTCAGATGCAAGGCCGACAGCCTGCTGCAGTTCAGCTGGAGATGGGTTTCGGAGGTTGTGCCGGTAAGTATTGAGGTCATCGATAACAGGGGGCGTCTGATGCTTACTAGTACGCAAATAATGGACATGACCTATTTCCTGGATACCAGGCATTGGCCCAGGGGCCTTTACTACTATAAAATTATTACCGTTGACGAACTTGTAACAATAGGGAGTATTTCAATTTACTGACAGATCATGGACCCCAGGATTGTCGCTTGTTTGGTATTGATGACACTAGTCTTTCCCCGTAGTTTAAACACGGCCCGGGCACAGATTAATGATATCAAAAACAGCATCCCCGGGATTTCGTCACTTGACCCTGATCTTAACTGTGAGCATCCGGCTGACTCCCGCCCGGGACAATTCATAAGCCAGGTTGAAATAAGCAGTGCAAGGGATCTGGCCGACTCGGTAGATGGGCTCAAAGTATTTTCTTCGTGTGAATCCAGGGGAAATATCTCCTCTATGCTGCTGCTTATGCAGGATTTGCTCACTCCCCAGGAAGTGTTGCTGGAATATTTTCCATCCGATACCATGATTTGCATCTCCGTGACGACAAAGGAGTCTTCCTGGATCTATAGCTCGAAGATAGATCCCGGTTTGTGGGAAACAGTGAACCTTTTCCTGAGAAGGCTGAGACTGGCCGATTTCGGTGATTTCAGGCAGCAATCGGAAGCATTAAGTACAGTTTTACTGGGCCCTGTTGCAATGGAACTCAAAGGAAAGTCAAGAGCAGTCATTATATCGCATAGTACACTGTATGGGTTTCCTTTTGAGGCCCTTGTATATCCTGTAAATCGTCAGGCATCAGCATCGCGCAGGTCAATGTACCTCATAGAATGCAAAGAAATAGTATATAACAACTCCATTGAACAATGGCTGACATCAAGGCTGCGAAACCGGTTCCGTAACGGGGGGGCATTTACAGAACATCAACTGGCTTTTGTTGGTTTTTCGCCGGGTTTCAGATGTCACGAGTGCGTACAGATGCTTAACCAGGCTGATCATGAGATTTGCACCATCGGGCGTATGTTTATGGAAAAGGGGAAGATCCCGGTGATATTACAAGATGAAAATTCGAATGAAAATAACTTCAAATGCATTGCACGTTTTACCCATATTCTGCATATAGCAACCCATACGGTTAACAGCAAAGGATTTCCCGAGATGAAAGGCTTGCTTTTTCATGAATTCGGATCATGTAAATTGAGTAATACCAATGATGACGGGCTGCTAGCGGTTCATGAAATTTGCGAACTCCGGCTCACTGCTGATCTTATTGTGCTTAACGCTTGTGCTTCGGCGAATATTGGCGGCAGGATAGGAATGAACTGGTTCTCTTTCGCCGATTGTTTCATGAAAGCCGGTGCCGGAAATGTGCTCTGCACCCGCTGGAATGTTACTGACCGTCTGGCTGAGAAATTCATGGTGGAATTCTACAGGTACTATCTTTCGGGAATGACGTTTAGTAAAGCACTGCAACAGGTCAAAATCAGGATGATAGCCGAACAGTCCCTTTCCCTGCCGGTCAATTGGGCTGCTTATGTGTTATTAGGAGATTAACCTCCTTAGTGGCAGGCAATTGTTTCAATTTCAATCAGGGATCCCATGGGAAGTCCTGATACTGAATAGGCGGCCCGGGCAGGTGGCTCCAGGGGAAAATAGGTTCCGTAAATGGAATTGACTGTTGAGTAATTGGCCATATCGCTGAGCAGGCAGACCGTTTTGACAACGTCTTTATAAGAGTAACCGGCTGCTTCAAGGATAGCTCCTATGTTCTTCATGACCTGCAGGGTCTGTTCTTCAATTCCCCCTTCTACGAGTTTGCCGCTTGAAGGATCAATGGCGATCTGTCCTGCGACAAACAACATTCCGCCGGCTTCCACTGCCTGGCTGTACGTTGCAATTGCCTTTGGCGCATTTGGTGTTGAGATAATCTTCTTCATATGGTATGTTTTTTGCCGACTGCCGACTTTTTTAGTAATAGTCCCTGAAATCTTTCTTTTTATTCAGTTTCATATCCTGCAAAATAGAAGCTTTAATATTGATCGAAAAGTTCCAGCTTTGCTGCCCGCCTTTGGGAATCCATCCGAAACTCATCTCCCAGCAATGCAGGTCGCGGTATACCTGGATCGACGTATATGACAGTTCCCCATGCGAGAAGTCCCATCCTGTAGTCAATGTGATCTTCCATTTCGGGGTGATGTTGACCTGGCCGCTGAAACCAAGGGTCTGGGTAATCAGGTCGGTATTATGTTTTGCAGAGGTGTTGAAAGTATTGGAGTAATTGAAGTTATATGAAACATTAAAGCTCCATGGGATATCGAAATCCACATAATAATCATAATCGGGGATCGCCTCTGCTTTTGCCTGGGTCGTGGCTGTAGTAGCCGTCGTTGCTGAGCTGGACGATGGCGTGGAGGCGGTTTTCTTTTTCTTCGCCTTGTCGGACGAGAGGCTGTAATTGAATCCCACAATCATACTTGAATTGTTAAATTTCAACAGCTGGTTGTAAGCTTTCAGAGTGGTTTGGTTAATACGCCGGCCCAGGGTATCATGTACGTACATGTCCCATTGGGCCCCGTACTGAACAGTAAGGCCCTTGATGATAGTGCTGCGTGCCGACAGTTGCAGGGGAGACCAGTTCAGTGAATCCTTGGCAAGGTCATATGAAATTTGCAGCGTCAGATCATCGATCAGCGGGATCTTTTTTGTACCGGTAACGGTATCTTTTCTGTTCCTGACTTTCATTTCAAGGTTGTTGCTCAGGCCAAAACTTACAACGCCAGCCTTATACTGGTTGGGGGAACCGTAAATACCCTGTTCGAAGATGGAATATTTCTGCGGATTCTTTTTGTTGGTATCATTCTCGATATACCTGTAATATCCCAGCTGGGCTCCGGCAAGACTCGGAGTGAATGAAAAAGCGACAGTTGGAGTTAACATATGCCGTATTGCCAGGATGGGACCCTTCTTGAATTGGTACATGCCGTAAAGCCTGGTGTTGAGGGACGATGAAAAATTTCCATCTATGGCATTCGCAAAACCGCTGACTTGCTGCGTTTTATAGCCCGGTTTAATGGTATCACCCGGTGCCACAACGATTGGCTCACTCTGGTAATATTTCCGTATGGTCTTGAAATACATACGGTCTGTTAAATTGATGGAGTTGGTCCATGTAAGGAATTTCAATACACGGATTGAAGCGCTGAGCGGGATGGTATGCTTGATCCCGTTTTGCAGGCTGTCGATCCAGTTGCCTTTAAACAACAGGGAATCCTTGGTGTTGTATGTGTTCTGTATGTCGAGGTTGTATTTGAAACTGATATTTTCGTACCATCTAAGGTTACCTATCGGATTTTTCCTTCGAAAAGGATACATCTGGTTTACCGACAAGGCAACCTGGGGAAGGATTATGCTTATGCTTTTTGAAAGGGTGTTCTGGCTATGGTTAAAATTGAGGTTAAGATATACCTTACCACCAAAATTTGTTGCATAATTGACACTTGATGTGAAGGTATTTGAAAGATAATTCTGGGCGCTTGAACTCAGGTTGTATTGGTTGTAGGTGTTGCTTACAATATTGACGTTTGCGCTGAAGGTAGACTTCGGCCTCGCTTTTGGGTCCTGGGTGTGTGTCCAGTGAAATTCAAAATCCTTTTTAATCTGGAAATTCGGGTCGTTTTCCGATCCTATCCTGTTCAGTGCATATCCAAACCTTACTGAACCTGTGTACTTATATCGTTTAACATACCTGAATGTTGGCCTTACCGCCCAGCTTCCATGGGTATAAATGTCTCCCACAACCATAAGGTCCATATACTGGTTCATAGCCCAGTAGTAACCGAGGTTCTGAAAATAAAAACCCCTGGTATCGGACTCACCGTAGGTCGGAAGGATTAGGCCTGATCTCCTCCCGCTGCGGCTTGGGAAATATCCGAATGGAAGGATCAGAGGGGTGGAAACCCCTGCAATTTCAAGGAATGCCGGGCCAGTGATAACCCTTTTCCCCGGAATTACCTTAGCTTTTCCGAAATGGAATGCATAATGAGGATCTTCAGGACGGTCGCAGGTGGTATAAGCCCCGCTTCTTACATAGGTCACGTCATTTTCCATCTTCTTCACCACGGTCCCATGCAGGTATCCTTCGTCCTGCTTGGTAAAAACGGTCTTTATATAACCACGTTTCGTAGTGTAGTTGTAACGCATCTCTTTTGACTTAAAAGATAAAGTGCCCTGTGCGAAGTCGGGAATCCCCTGGTCCTTGCCAGTGGAGTCAGGGACCCCTTTTGCATACACCTCGTTTTTCGTAAAATCGATGGTGAGATAAGCCGATTTCATGCCGATATCCTCATACTTCACATCAGCATCTTTGTACATGAAGACTTTCTGGTTGCTTATTTCGAGCCTCACCGAATCAGCAGCTTTGAACTCAACTTTTGATTTCAGGGCGATTTCAGGGGGCTTTATTTTCACCAGGGTGTCGTGCCTGAGCGTATCATTTTTGCCGATAAGGGAGTCGGAACTCTTTGCGATAATCTGTTTCAGTGAATCCTTGTTGAGCCTGACTGCGGAAGGTCTTACTTTAACAGAGTCAGGGCTTGCAGGACAGGCAGCATACATATTGAACCCCGTAAATATGAAAAGGAGCAAGAAGGCAGTCCTTGTTAATAATTTGGTTAACAACTTCTCTTGCGGATTCTGAGGTTTATAATATATCTTTGTTTTGAAAACAGACTGGATTAATGACTTGAAAATCCTTGTTTTTTCAGGTTCAAAACTAATCAAAATAGTTAGATTTATTGAACTTTTTATGAATCTTTAACAATAAAACAAAGATTTTCAAACTGTTACCTGATTTGGACTGAGTTCGGCCCCAACATGCAAAAAACAAAGATTCATTTACCTGCCTGTCTCCTGATCTGCTTACTCTTTTTATTTTCTTTTACAGGAAATGTTGATGCACAGAAGAAAGTTTCAATAAAAAGGGTTGTCATTGATGCAGGCCATGGCGGACAAGATCCGGGAACCATAGGGCGTCGGGCAAAGGAAAAAAATGTGGCCCTTGCAATTGCCCTCAAACTTGGCAACATGATCCAGAAAAACTGTAAGGATGTCAAGGTGATTTTTACACGCGACAGAGATGTGTTTGTTGAGTTGAACCGCAGGGCGCAGTTTGCAAATGATATGAAAGCCGACCTGTTTATCTCAGTTCACTGTAATGCAAACAACGACCACTCCCTGAAAGGAGCTGAAACATATGTAATGGGCCTGCATAAAACCCATGCTAACCTGGAAATTGCAAAGACCGAAAACGCCTCTATCCTTATGGAGTCTGATTATACCAACCATTACGATGGATTTAACCCTAACTCTGATGAATCATATATCACCTTTTCGATGTTCCAGGATGCCTATCTTGAGCAAAGCATGGAGTTTGCCGCAGAGGTCCAGAAACAGTTCGAGGAGAGGGTCGGGATGAACGACAGGGGGGTAAGGCAGGCCGGTTTCCTGGTGCTTTATAAGACAACCATGCCTAGTGTGCTGGTTGAAACAGGATACCTTAGCAACCCTTCCGAAGAAACGTTCATGGTCACAGATAAAGGACAGGAATATATAGCCTCGGCAATTTACAGGGCTTTTAAAACATTCAAGCAGAATATGGAAAACCCTGAGTTGGCTATAAACCAGCAATACCCGAGATCATACATGCCGAAGCCTGAGACAACCCAGCAGAAAAAAGTTGTTCCTGATTCTTCACCAGCGGTATCATATAAACAACCTTTGAAACATGCACAAACGCAGACCACCCCCCAGCCTGTGGCTGTGAAGCCATCGGCACCCGGCGCGGTCTCTGTCAGGGTTCAGGTTGCATCCATGTCGAAAGATGTGGAAACTACTTCACCTGTCTTTGCCGGCCTTTCCGGGGTAAGGATGTATAAGCATAACGGGATGTTCAAATATACAGTGGGAGACGAAACCACGGTGACAGGGGCGGAGAAAATACTGAATGAAGTAAAATCCAAAGGCTTCAAGGATGCTTTTATCGTTTTCTTTAAGAATGATGAAAGAATTTCAAAAGAGGAAGCATTTGCATCACCGGGTGTAAAATAGTTGAAGAATTATTTAGTTTTATCTTTGTAAAAAAGTATGGCAATCAAATATAAACGGGAACTTCGGATCGGTATCGTCTTTATCCTTGCCACCGTGGTACTGATCTGGGGGTTGATGTATCTTAAAGGTCTTGAGTTATTTAGTTCAAGCAGAATATTTTATGCCGTTTATGATAATGTGGATGGCCTCCAGGTTTCAAACCCGGTTACACTTAACGGATTGCAGATCGGCCAGGTGAACGTGCTGTCATTTGACAAAAGTCATAACGGAAAAATCATCTGTGAACTTTATATAAAAAACGATTACCCGCTCACGAAAAATTCTATTGCACGTATAAGAAGTTCAAGCCTCCTGGGCTCAAAGGAAGTGGCCATAATCCTTGGAAAGTCCACTGAAAAAATCAAAAACGGGGACACCCTGAAAACCGAGATTGAAGCATCACTGGGATCCGAAGTCAACAAACAGCTTCTTCCTCTTAAAGTGAAAGCTGAAAATCTCATCAGTTCAATCGACTCAGTAGTCACCATTGTTCAGTTGGTGCTGAACAGGAATACAAGGGAAAACCTGGTACAGGCCATCGACCATGTGAAGGATGCCTTAGCGAATATTTCCCATGCCACCTTTAGCCTCGACACCTTGGTCTCAACCCAGAAGAAGAATATTGCAGGCATAATAATCAATGTTGAATCGATCAGCAGGAATCTCAAGCAGAACAATGAGAAAATAACCAATATTATCAGTAACCTTTCTGACTTGAGTGATTCTCTGGCAAAAGCCAGGATCCCTGCAACCATCATGCAGGTTAACACTGCAGTCAGAAGTCTTAATACCACGTTGGAGAAGATTAATAATGGGGAAGGATCGCTTGGTTTGCTGGTAAATGATCAGAAATTATATATCGACCTGGAGAATGCAGCCCGCAATCTCAATCTGCTTATCGAAGACCTCAAAGCCAATCCCAAGAAATACCTGAAGATCTCGGTATTTTAAAAGCGAAAAGCGAGAAGTGAAAAGCGAAATAAATTCGCCTTTCGCTTCTCGCCTTTCGCTTTTGGTATATTACCAAATAAAGATATCGCTGCGTTTTTTTGGCCGGCGGTCACCAACCCACTTGAAATTCTTCAGGATGAGATCATAGGGGCTGACATCCTTTTCGGGAAAGATCGTCCCGTTTGTTGCCCCGAGATAGGTAATGCTTTTAACCTTGTTGTTTTCTATGAAAATCAGCATATCGCTGGAGTAAGCTTTCTGAATACCAATGAGGGTTCTTCTCTCATCCCTGGCCCAGTAAACAGTTTCGGCGTTCCCAAGCACCTTGATCTTGTACAACTCGTTTTTCTTAAAATACCCTGCCATGTTCCTGCCTTTTATCTGGTTGTATTTACCCGTATCATCCTGGGAAATAAGGAAAGCCGAATTATATAAGGCCAAGGTATCTGCAGTCCCGTTCTTGATCACCAACCTGATGGAATCGGCTGTGAGCTGGTTCTGCTCCGACCATATTACAGGATCATGGTACATCATCATGCTGGAGTCTTTGCTTTTCCATACAAGTGAATCACACATCCCCTGGAGGTCGGGCCTGAAAAATTTAACCTTGTAATAGCAAAATAATGTCCTGATGTTCTGGTTTGAATCAAACCTGGCAATTATGCTGTCGGAATGCATATGCAGCGAGCTCTTTTTATCGATGATTATTGCAACCGCGCTGTCGGTCATAAAAGCAAACCCGGTTTTTCGGTGAATCTCCCCGTAATTTCCTGTAAGCATCATGTTCTGGAGGGTGTCGAACAAAACCGCATGCCTGAAAACCTGACCGAACCCTATCTTTTTTTCGTAATAGAGACTGTCGCCGGTGAGATACTGGGTTTCATGAAAGATTTTCGCCCTTTCCCTGAAGCTGGCAATATCCGTGCGGGTATTATACCATCCGTTCTCGGTATAGATTGAGTCCAGCTTATCCTTGCTGACGATATGAGAAGGTCCGAAGAAATATGCCGTTGAAGTCACTGTATTATACTTCAGGGTGTCGGACTTCATTGTATAATCAGGGTTCAGCAGAAGCACTTTTTCCCTGAAAAAGAATTCCTTTTTATCGGTGTAATAATAGCCGTGTTTGCTTACAAGTATATTTTTGTCATTCACAAGCTTACCCCAGTAATCATACCTTGCGATCTGGGTCCGGCGGTCATAGATCAGAGTGTCGGTTGTGAGTATGGTCTGGTTATCGACAAGCTTTACATTGCTCCATACCCTGGCTTCCTTGCTGTTGCCGTTATAGGTAAGCGAATCCCCGAACAGGTTCAGGGTGTCGCTGTTGTGAATGTGAACGTTCCCGTATGCGTAAACCGTATTGGTAGCCTCGTTAAGATATGCGCTGTCGCAATACATCAGGGCGGAATCGTGCCTCAGTATCACATTTCCAATAATACGCTGGACATCCGGCCTGATCTCTTTGTTGAAATCCCAGCGGTCACCCTTCTCAAGCAGGATCTTGGTAGTATCCTGGGCAGAAACGGAGGATGCCATCCACATAAAAAAACACAGGAATAAAAGTTTAATTATCCTGGATGAGACTTTCATTGACCGGAATTTATGCAAAGATATTTTATTTCGGCCGAAGATAACCACCCAGGGCATCCACATATTTTTCAAAGGCTGAAATACCTGCCGGAGTGATACGGCAGGTGGTCCTTGGCATTTTTCCCCTGAAGGATTTCACCACACTGATATAACCTGCCTCCCTGAGTTTATCTATCTGTACGCTCAGGTTGCCTGCCGTTGAACCCGTCTTTTCACGGATGAAGACAAAGTCGGCTTCCTCGGTACTGATAAGTATCGACATGACCGCCAGCCGGAGTTGCGAATGAAGAAGGGGGTCAAGATCCTTAAACATCTTTATGCTCCTTCCAGTTCAGCATATGCCCCGGGATCACAAATCCGGCGACAGCCGAAATAAACAGAGTAAACATCTGCAAACCGTAAACTCCAGTCTTATGGAGGCTGAAAAGCAGAAAAAAAGATGCTGTAAAGCAAAAGAGCCCTCCAATACTTAGCGGCTTGAAGTCATATGCCTTTCCTGAAACGAACAGGGCAAATCCATACAGGCAAAGGATGAAAGGTGTCAATAACAGCCAATGGAAATAATGGATGAATTCGAACATGCGGACAGGCACATTTGGAGGCCTTGCCACAGAGCCGGAGAATTTGAGTACAAGCAAAGTATCAATGAGCATGCCCAGTACTATAACAAGAATCGAAATGGTAAAACCTATCCATACCCTGTTCATCAGGCCCTCAATGTAAGTTTTTACAAGTTTTTCCCGTTCGATCCGTTTTACCAGCATGTAATGAAAAGGATAACCTGCAGCCATAAGGAACCACAAAAAGAATGCGTCATATCTGATGTCTTTTGGCAGGAACTCATACAGCAACCAGGTGAAAAAACTGATCCCTGCCGCGATGTATCCCCATAATAAGATAATTTTTCCCGTACCTTTCTGAAGGTTGTTTTTCGCTGTATTGATCATTTGCCCGATCAACTCAAGACTTTCTTTTTCTGATAATTGATTTTCCATACTTGATAATTTTGTTTCCCTCCGGTTCTAAACCTTTTTTAAACCCCGGGAGAGGGAAGCGGGGTTTTTTAAATCAATCCTTATTGACACCAGGGTAAAGCCCCTGGCCCGGGTTTCTCCGCTGAGATGACGGGAAATTATCGGGAGGAATAAAAATTAAGTTACAAATATAAACAACTTTATAATATAAACCAAATGTTGTGGAAATTATTTTTCCTCTTTTCAGTGAAGTTTTTCACAATATTGGTTCCCGGGGGCTTTCAATCCGTCATAAATGCCTAATTTCGCGGCTTCTTTGGAATCTATCCCTACTAAACCATGAAACAAGAATTCGACCCAAAGCGCAACTATGAAGAAACCCGGAATGCCATCGGGTATATCGAGCGTAAAAAAGCAACCCAGGCCGACTATGACCGTATAGGATTCATGTCGGGACTGGAGGTCCACCAGCAGCTAAATACGAAGCAAAAACTATTCTGCCGTTGCCCGGCAGGAGTTTTCCAGAAAATCGATGAGTTTGATGCGGAACTGATCCGCCATATGAGGCCAACCCTCAGTGAACTTGGTGAATATGACGGCACAGCCCTTATGGAGTTCAAGACCCGTAAGGAGATTGTTTACCGTATTTCGAATCATACCGCCTGCACTTACGATGTTGACGACACTCCTCCTTTCCCGCTTAACAGGGAAGCTCTTGACATTGCCATCGAGATTTCAGTGCTGTCAAAACTGAAGATAGTAGGCGAGGTGCATATCACCCGTAAACAATATCTCGACGGAAGCATTCCCACAGGTTTCCAGAGGACTGCGATCATTGGCGTGGAAGGTGAGATTCAACTTAAAAACAAGAAGGTCAGGCTTATCCAGCTCAGTCTTGAGGAAGACTCCTGCCGCGAAGTGTCTGACATCGGCCATGTAAGGATATACCGTACCGACCGGCTTGGTGTTCCATTGATCGAAACTGTGACCTATCCTGAATTTCTGAATCCCGATGAGGTGAGGGAGGGTGCTGATTACATTCGTTTTCTGAACAGGAGCACGGGCAAGGTCAAGCAGGGGATAGGCTCCACACGGGCCGATGTAAACGTTAGCTGCCACGGGGGTACAAGAGTTGAGATTAAAGGGGTGGCGCATATTTCGTGGATGCCCGAGCTCACGCATGTTGAGGCCTTCAGGCAGTGGGCATTGCTGCACATCAGGGAGCTTCTCCTTAAGGAGATCCTTGACATCCCGGCATGGAGGGTCAGTTCAAAGCTGGTAAGCCTTAAAGAAGTTAAAATCGCTCTGCCGGCTGCTCATAAGAAGAATAAATCGACAAAGATCTGTATAGTAAACCTGCCGAAGTTCAAAGGCATTATGTCGCATTTTACACAACCGGGCAGAATGTTTGCCGATGAGTTTACCGATCGGCTGAAGGTCGTTGCCTGTATCGAAAAGCCGAACATGCTTCATTCGGAAATGTTTGAGGATACGTTGGGCGAAACTACCTGGACAAAGGTAAAAACCCTGCTTAACAGCGAACCGGAAGATGCGCAGATCATATTCTGGGGCCCTGAAGCCGATATTAAAACAGCGCTTGAAGTTATCGAGGAGCGCTGTAAAATGGCCCTTTCGGGAGTGCCGAACGAAACCCGCAAATCATTTGAAGACGGTACGACAATCTTTGAAAGGGTGCTTCCCGGCGCCGACCGCATGTACCCCGATACCGATTCAGCCCCGATTCCCCTGGACGATGAGGTAATCGCATATCACAGGCAACGGGTGCCCCCGGATATCTGCGAACGATACAGCCAGCTGGCAGACTGGGGAGTACCTCATGATACTTATTCCTTCATCCTGAAATACAACCTTGTGCCCCTGATCGAGAAATGTTCGTCGGAGCTCGGGATCTCTCCCAGGTTCATCGGTACACTGGTAGGTCACAGGCTTAAACATCTTCACGGGAAAAACCCTGCTTTGCCTTTATTCCGCAACGATATGATCTTTTCGCTCCTGAAGTACATCAAACAGCGCGGGCTGGACCTGGCCATTGCTCCAAGGATGCTGAAGGTTCTGTATGATCATCCTAAAATGGATTATGATTCCATCCTCGTTACATTGAATTATAAGGAAATACCAAGTGAGGAGATCCTTGGAAAACTTCCGTTCCTTGTTAAAAAATACAAGGAGACGAGGATCTCCGACGATGATGCAGCCGGCCACCGCTGGATCATGGGAAACCTTTATAAGATCGCAGTCGGCAATATCTCGTTAAGTGAACTGAACGATCAGATCAAACTATAATTTCATTATTTCGCTATTTCGCTATTCACATTTCGCTTTTCGCTTTTCAAACTATTCACCAATTCACTAACACAAGATTTACATTATGAGCGAAGATATTTTCCAGGGTTATAAAGGACGCGCACTCGCAGTCATGCAGAAATTCAACGCGAGGGTGTGGGCCAAAGTTAAAGTTGATACCACCCGCGGAGTTTTTGAAGGAACGATCCTGCCCAGGGCTGAGAACACCGACGACAAGCACCTGGTCATGAAATTTTTTACCGGTTACAACATCGGTGTTGACATCGACACCATTACCGATATTACAGAACTGGGGTACAAGAAAGCGGTTTACAAGATACCCGAAAAGGAATTCCCTTATTCAGAGGGAAAGCCCAGTGTAAAACTTCTTGGAACCGGAGGCACCATTGCTTCAAGACTTGATTATCGCACAGGAGCTGTCATACCTGCATTCTCCCCGGGTGAACTATACGGAGCCGTGCCTGAACTGGCCGATATCTGCAACCTGACCACCGATAAGATCTTTGCAGTGTTCAGCGAGAACATGGGCCCCGAGCAGTACAAGAAACTGGCGATAGCAATAGGCGAGGAAATTGAAAAAGGGACACAGGGAATCATCATTGGCCATGGCACAGACACCATGCATTATACATCTGCCGCACTTACCTATATGGTTCAGGATTCACCAATTCCCATTGTACTGGTCGGTTCCCAGCGTTCATCAGACCGTCCCAGTTCCGATGCAGCCCTTAACCTCATGCACGCCGCCACGGCCGCAGGTCATGGAAATATAGCCGAGGTGATGGTGTGCATGTTTGGACCTACTTCGGATGAGTACGGGTTTCTGCACAGGGGAACCCGGGTTCGCAAGATGCACTCATCCTACCGTTCGACTTTCCGCACGATTGGCGATACCCCGATTGCCACTGTAAGCCGCAAAGGAGTTGTCCCGATAAAGACCGATTACAACCCCCGCCGCAACGACCGTAATGTAAAGATCACTCCCGTGTTCGAGGAAAAAATCGGTATGATCTATTATTATACCAATATGCAGCCCGATATGATCGATTCAATGGTTGACAATGGTTATAAGGGGATCATCATTATAGGCACAGGCCTGGGCCATGTGAACAAGCCTTTGTACCCGGCTATTGAAAGGGCCAGGGATAAAGGTGTTGCTGTATTTATGACAGTGCAGACATTATGGGGTTACGTTCATATGTTTGTTTATGATACCGGCCGCGACCTGATGGCAAAAGGAGTGGTTCCCCTCGAGAACATGCTGCCCGAAGTTGCTTATATCAAATTAGGATGGGCTCTTGGACAGACTTCCGACCTTGACGAAGTTAAGAAGATTATGACCACCCCGATCCGCAGCGACATCACTCCCCGCGAGCCGTATAATGGTTACCTCATCTACCAGGGAGGTGTGCCTGAAGTGGAGGACTTTATAAAGAGGTTCCATAAGTAAGTGGCGAAATAGCGAAGTAGCGAAATTGTTGTTAGCGAAGCATTTTACAATAGCCGCCTTAGGTGTAAGGAGCGACATCACCAGGATGGGTTCAATAAAATAGTTTGCCGGAGCGACGCAACACCGTCAGCGGCGTTGTAAATATGCGAGCGTTTTTATTCTTCCGAGAACTTTTTAAGCAATTTCCGGTATTCTGAGAAGACCGTCGCGCGGCTCATGAAACCGAGGTATTTGCCGTCCTTCAGAACAGGTATGTTGAACCTGTCGTTCTTCTGAAAGAGGTTTACGATCTTGTCCATGTCGTCATCGGGGGTGATGTAATTCTGTGGAGTGAACATCAGGTCCCTCACGAATTTTTGATCGTACATTTCACGGTCGAACATGATGGTGCGGATATGGTCGAGTGATACAATCCCGTAAAACATACCCGTTTCGTCCACAACAGGAAAACTGTTCCTCACCGAGGCTGAAATGATCTTTACCAGGTCGCCAAGCGTGGCGTCCGGATTGACTTTGAGAAAATTCGTCTCGATCAGTACTGAAGGGTCCATCATGGTGAGTATGGCATTGTCCTTGTGATGCGTAATAAGTTCATGGCGGGCGGCCAGCTGCCTTGCATAGATGGAATGGGGCTCGAAATAATAAACCGTAAGGTACGATACGGTTGATGAAATAATCAGGGGAGTCAGAAGCTCGTATCCCCCGGTGATCTCTGCAATCAGAAAGATTGCAGTAAGGGGGGCATGCATCACCCCGGTCATGATGCCTGCCATACCCACCAGGGCGAAGTTGCTTTCGGGGAGATGCGAGCCCAGCCCCAGATTCATGCCCCTCGAGAGAAAAAGTCCGCTGATTCCCCCGACGAACAGGGCGGGGGCAAACGTTCCTCCGATACCCCCGCTGCCCTGAGTTACGCTCATGGCAACCACTTTAGCGATGACCAATCCGAAAATGATCCAGAGAAAAAGAAACGGGTTGCTCTTCATCCATCCGAAAAAGACCGGGTTGCCTATTGACTCGGCGTTTCCGTTCAGAACCGATTTCAGGATGGTGTACCCTTCACCGAAGAGCGAGGGATAGACAAAAATGAGGGCGGCCAGAAAAATACCGGCAAGGGGGAGCCTTCCGGCAGCCGGTAGTTTTCCAAGCATGCGCTCAATCCATGCACTACCGCGCATAAAATAAACCGAGACCAGCCCGGTGAAAATACCCAGGAGAATATAATACCCTGTTTCGGTAAAATGAAAGGGCGACATCAATACGAAGGAAAATGTTACTTCCTTTCCAATAAGCAGTGTTGATACCAGGGATCCTGTAACAGCGGAGATCAGCAGGGGAATGATGTTTGTCATGGTCATGTCCATGAGCAGTACTTCGATCACGAATACCACACCTGCTATGGGAGCTGAGAAGAGACCCGATAAAGCCCCTGCAGCCCCGCATCCCAGCAGGAGAGTAGTATTTTTATAGTCCTGCCTGAATAGTTTTGCAAGATTCGACCCTATGGATGATCCGGTAAGCACTCCCGGTGCCTCAGGGCCCACCGAACCTCCGAATCCCAGTGTGAGGGTACAGGCAACCAGGGAGGTCCAGGTGTTGTGAGGTTTAAGCTGACTCTGGTTTTTCGAGATGTTATACAGCACTTTGCTGATACCATGCCCAATGTTGTCCCTGACGATCCACCTCACGAAGATCCAGGTGAACAGTAATCCAAAGAAAGGATAGAGCAGGTAAAGAAAATAAACAGCTTTGAAGGTAAACCCGTTGGTAAGGAAAAAGTTCGTGTAGTACAGGGTGTTCTTGAGTACCACCGCGGCCAGCCCGCTGAGTATACCGACAACAAAACTAAGAACCAGAACGAATTGCCTTGGCTTTAATACCTTGTACTGGTAGAGATAGATCCTGTCGATGAGGCTGTGACGCGACATAATGCTGCAAATGTAACAGTATATTCTTACTTTTGGAGCAAACAAAGAACATGAAAAGGATCATATCATATAACCTTAACGGGATCAGATCGGCAGTAAGCAAGGATCTGGCCGGCTGGCTTGGCGCAGCCAATCCCGACATCGTCTGCTTCCAGGAAACAAAGGCCCAGCCAGACCAGATACCGGTTGAGCTTTTCGAAGCCATGGGATATCATCACTATTGGTTTTCGGCAGTAAAAAAAGGCTACAGCGGAGTCGGAATTCTATCTAAGATCAAACCCGACCATGTGGATTTCGGGATGAACATACAGAAGTATGATGATGAAGGAAGGACCATCATGGCCCATTTCGGGGATGTCACCGTGATGAGTGTTTATCATCCATCCGGAACATCGGGCGAAGAACGCCAGGGCTTTAAAATGATATGGCTGGACGATTTCCTGAAGTACGTGAATGAGCTCAGGAAGACCCGCCCTAACCTCATCCTTTGTGGTGATTACAACATTTGCCACAAATCCATCGACATCCATGATCCCATCAGGAATGCCAACAGCAGCGGTTTCCTCCCTGAAGAAAGGCAGTGGATGAGCAAATTCTTCGACAACGGCTATATCGATACCTTCCGTGTCTTCCACCGGGAGCCGCATAATTATACCTGGTGGAGTTACAGGGCCGGGGCCAGGTCAAGGAACCTCGGATGGCGAATCGATTACCAGGTGGTTACGCCTCCCCTGGAGAGCAGGCTGATGAGAGCAGCTATCCTGCCCGATGCAAAGCATTCCGATCATTGCCCGACCCTGCTGGAAGTGGATTTCTGAACCTTGCTGCCGGCGCGACTGCCATGCACTGATTGACAAGCGCCTGAACGGGAAGTTCAGCCACGCTCCCTCATCCGCAGTCTTTAAAAACTTACAGAATAAACAAACTGGCACCCCCAGCTGTTGTTGACCGGAAAGTACATCGGCCTTACGCCCAGTTCAAAGGGATAAACGAACCTGAGAATATGCATTTCGGCGGTAAGCTCTGAGCCAATGGTCTGGTAAAGATTTGGCAGTTTCCAGTCAATCTTCTCTGAATCGTCTCCCATGGCCTGGTCATAGAACAGGTTCAGTTTGAAACGTTTGAAATAAAATACTCCGCCAACGCTCCAGTCGGGGCAAAACAAGGGGAACTTATAGTTCAGTGAGATGGTGAACAGGTGGTTGTCGTAACCGTTGGTATAACCTCTCGGATAAGGTATGATTTCGGAATAGCTGTACCCGTAAACAGTCTTTTCATTGCGCTGCTGGTAACCTCCGTACAGCCAGATCCCGTGATGCCTCAAAATGCCGGGGAAATAAAAATCGGCCTGGGCTGCCCAGATGGATCCCAGGTCATAACCACCGAAAGGGCTGTTGGTAAAGGTGAACCTGAAATCCTGGCCCCAGCGGTAATACATGTCCTGGTAGTTCGAACGTTTGTACTGGTAATAAGTGAGGTTATATGTTACCAGGTTAATCCAGCCATTGGTGAAAACATCCGGAGTGGAATTGTCGTGCATCACATCAGTCATGTAAGCGCCCACCGAGGGGGTAAGTTTCCTGAACCAGGTGCGCCTTGAAAAGTTCAGCGGGACGGAAACCGTAAGCCCTGCCTTGAACTCATTCCAGGTGAACCTTGTCTTTGCCGAAGATTTGCTTGTGATGTAATAACCCGCCCTCTTCCCGTACGAAGAACTCAGGTCAAAAACAGGGAACAAGCCCTGGTAGCTGAAGTTCAGGAAGAACTGCCCGGTACGTTCGTTGTAATCCCAGTCATAACCCGCACTTGCGAAAGCAGAACTCAGAACGTTCTGCGACAGGGCCATCACTCCGGGATGCAGGGTAAGGTTCGAAACGCTGAACGATGCAGGCGCCCAGGAATGGACATTGAACAGGTGGGCCGCTTTTGAATATTTTTTTGATGAATACTGCGGATGAGGGAGCGTCGCGGAATCAGCTTTCCCCGCCGGAGATTGCAGCATACGGAATAATCCTTCGTTCAGCAGGGTATCCTGGAGATTTACGCCTTCCTGCTTTGCAAGCACGTCATACAGCCTGAAAGCCTCATTTTTTATCTTGTTTACCGGCATCCAGGTGGTTGAATCCAGCCTGGTTTCGGAGACCATAAGCCCGTCGCTACAATAATCGGAATAAAGCTGGCGTGACTTGCTACTGTTGAAGTCAGGATCAAGGGAACCGAACTTTGCGGAAGTGACCCTCAGGATATTATGTGAAACGGTATCGACTGCATACAGGTTCTCTATCCCCGTGTAATCTGATGAAAAAACAATGTAATTGCCGATCATATGGGATGGGCCGTCAATATCAGTGTATGTGAAAGGGATATAGTATGTGATTTTCCCGGTCCCCAGGTTCAGGCCTGCAATGGTCTTCCCTTTTTCATTCATATAAATAAAGATGATCTGCCTGTCGTTATCGGTGAAGTCGGGCGACTGGAAGTTGGCGCTGCCTTCAGCTTTTATTGATATGAGTACTTTCCCGTCTGTCATGCTCAGAACTTCAATGAATGATTCACCGCCAGGGCTGTTTCTAACTGCCACTATTCTGGTTCCGTCATGGGAAAGATTAGGGGCAAAATATCTTGCTTTACGGGTGAGGTGACGGACTTTCCCGGTCCTGGTGTTGTAAAGCCAGAGATTTGAATAGTTACGGTTGTCCCATCTCAGGTCGGGTTCATACTCGGCCCAGGCGATAAGGTCCCCCGAAACCGAATTGCTGCCGTCCTGAAATGCCCCGACCTGTATCAGGTTTTTCTCACGACCGTCAGGGAAAATTTTAACAAAACGGTCCACGCCTTCATTGCTCGAGCGTTCGGCAATGACAACACTGTCATTCTGGTACAAGGGATGGGTGTAAACAGTATAATTTTTCGGGTTCCGCTTTGTGAGCATCCTTGACGGGGTCAATTGTGTTTTTTGATCCTGCTCCTTCCATATACTGTCAAGTTCGGCCAGGGATTTTTTGTACCACCTGACTTTGCGCAGGCCGGTAGTGCGTTTTATCCCGTCGGCAAAGGGAATGACCATGAAAGGATATTTTGCCACATGGTCAAGACTGTAATCCCAGATCTTTGGCCCGTAATCCTTCCTTCCCATGCCAACCAGGTAATATCCCAGGTCATAGGCATTGGGAATAAAAGTTTTATAGGAACCCAGCGTTGCCTTGTTGAAGTTATAAATTCCTTTTTCGAGTAACTGTGCTCTTAAAGTCCTTTCAAACCCGGCTGAACGCCCCCTTCCGGTCTTTGTAAGCGCTGTTTCGGTAGCTGTTGCATCGCCTTCAAGGAACCAGGTTGGGACGAAAGCGCCAAGTATGCCTCCTGTGGCCTGTTCCCCGAAGATGTAATACATTGCCCTTGTAAAACCGCGGTTCATCTTGTTGATCTGGAGTGAATGCCGGTACTCATGTATGGCAAGCTGCTCAAGCCATTCTTCGGCATAGGCGTCGGGATCAGGGGCGGGAAAAAGTTCTATGCGCTTGGGAGCCCACACGGTGACCCCGTTTGAAATGCTTGATTCCGTATGGATTACGATGGGTATGCGGGGAGGTTTTGCAGGCAGGGTTTTGGTCTCGTATCTCCACACCTTATCCATAATGCGAGCCAGGTATTGGGCATGAGTCTCATAAGTTGAGGGATAGATGATCCTGAATTTGTCATTTTTTATCTGCCTCCAGTGAATGGAAGCAGGATCCTGTCCTGTTGAATAATATTGGGATCTCAGGCAAAGGGGAACGACGGCTAAAATGAATGCAAAAAGAATGCATGCAAACCTTGTTCTGAAAACCTGGTGCATCATTTCAGTAATATCTTGTTGACTGGAGGTATGCCTGCACGTATTCTGTAATACTGTCTTCGAGGCTGTGAAAAGGTTTTGAATAACCTGTCTTTCTCAGTTTGTTCATTTTAGCTTCGGTGAAATACTGGTATTTGTCGCGGATGTCGGCGGGCGTATCTATGAATTCGATGTCAGGTTCAAGATCAAGTGAATGAAAAACTGAATTCACCAGGTCAAGAAAGGTCCGGGCCTGCCCGGTTCCAAGGTTGTAAATACCGGGATCCCTGCGGTGCTGGAACATGAAAAACAACACATCAACGACATCTTTCACGTAGATGAAGTCGCGCAACTGCTTCCCGTCCTGGTAATCGGGCCTGTGAGACCGGAACAGCTTCACCCTGCCCACAGCCTTTACCTGGTTAAATGCATGAAAGACCACGGATGCCATCCGCCCTTTATGATATTCATTTGGACCGAAAACATTGAAAAATTTGACCCCGTACCAAACAGGCGGAGCGGAAGTCTGCTTCAGCACCCATTTATCGAATTCGTTCTTTGAAATTCCGTACGGATTTAGCGGCTGGAGCTTCTCACTCAGATCATTGTTGTCGTCATACCCCAGGGTCCCGTCGCCATAGGTGGCGGCGGAAGAAGCATACACCAGGGGGATGCCATTAAGCGTGCAGAATGACCATATTTTCTTGCTGTATCCAATGTTGAGCTCATCGAAAACCGCCATGTTGAATTCGGTGGTATCGGTGCGTGCGCCAATATGGAAAATAAACTCTATGTCTTTTGCATGCAACGGGAGCCAGTTGAAAAGATCTTTGCGGTCAACTTTCTCACGGAAAGCTTTATGAGTAAAATTATTACTCTTGTCGGCCCGGGAAAAATCGTCAACGATCACAATATCCCTGATCCCTTTGTTGTTGAGTTTCCCCACAAGGCAACTCCCGATAAAACCCGCTGCTCCTGTAACTATAATCATAGATTTTTTTTTAATTCATTTGTACATTGTACATGGTACATTGTACATTAGTTCACGTCCAAAACCTGATAATATCCTCCATCCCTTCCCTCTCTTTCAGGATCACAAATTCCTCTCCGTCATTATAATACCCTATGATCCTTGGTGCAAACCTGCTGTTGTACCTCGACCACATCGCAAAAGTATACCCTCCGGTATCATGAATCACCAGGTGATCTCCTTCCTGCACCTGGGGTAAAGAGACTCCCTTGGCCAGTATATCCCCTGAGAAACATAAAGGTCCGGCAAGATTCCAGGGACTTTCCGAAACACCCTGTTTTATAAAGCCATCCTGACCAAGAACAGTATATTCATGAAGCCAGTCCCTGGGGTTCAGACATTCACGAATGAAGAGGTCCGCGCCGACATGAATCATGGCCGTATTCACCCCCGGGTCGTGCTTTACATATTCCACCCTGCTTACGGTCCAGCCTGCGTTGGTATAAGACCAGCGCCCGAATTCGGTAATGAGGCGGATGCCGTGATCCGTGAAACGTGAATCGTGATCCGTGAACCGTGAATCGTGATCCGTGAATCGTGAATCGTGAACCGGGCCGCCGGGTATGGGTGAATTACCTTCACTGAAAAGGAGTGGGGCTCTTTGTTTCAGGGCCTCAACATATGCTTCCATGGCAGCCGGCTTGCTATTCCTGAAATAGGAAACAGGCAATCCTCCGCCAATATCAAATGTGGTGACCTGGCGGTATCCTTTTTTCGACAGAGTAAGTTGATTGATCTCAAGCATCAGGTCGTACAGATTGCCGGTTCCTTCAGCCAGCATATCCAGTGAACATCCCTGAGATCCGACATGAAGATGCATCCCGGTAAGAAAGTCATTCTCGATGAATGCCTTCACCAGCTCTTCCCTGCGGAATCTCAGGGGGACCCCGAATTTTGAATACACTCCTGCAACGCTTGATTCGGCAATACTTCCTTCACCAATCTGCGGATTGATCCTGATCCCAATACTAAATTTCGCTTTTCGCTTTTCGCTTTTCGCAATTTTGTCCTTTACCCTTTCCAGCTCAGCAAGATTATCCAGGTTCAGGTGTATCCCCAGGTCCAGAGCAAGTTCTAATTCTTCAGGAGTTTTAACGGGAGAATCATATACAATCATTCCCGGGCTGAATCCCATGTGGAGAGCCATTTTGACTTCTCCGAGCGAAGCTGCTTCCACACCGCAGCCAAGTTCCCTGCTGATTTTCATGATGCCAGCAAGCGGACAGGCTTTGATAGCCAGCCCGTGAAGCGTGGTTGAGGGGAAACATGATTTCAGGTTATTGATCTTTTCACTGAGGTAAGAGAGATCATAAAAGATCAGGGCGCTGTCCTCCCTGCGGATGAGGCCTGCCTGCATTGCTTTTTGAAATGCAGCCGATATTTTCCCGGACGAAAGATTTTCCATAATTCCGGATAAATTTACAAAATAATATTCTTTTCTTTCGCAATCTCAAGCAGCTTCGACACTGCTGATGATCCTTCAGCTCCAAGCCGAAGGGTGAAATCATTAACATATAGCCCAATATGTTTCATGACAACCTCCGGGCTCATTTCCTGGGCATTGGCAAGCACAAAGGGCATGGTGTCAGGCCCGTTAAGCATGGCGTATTCCACGCTGCGGTGCATAATACGGTTCAGCTTGTTGATGACATCATATCCAAGGCTGCGTTTGGCAACAATACCTCCGAGAGGGATAGGGGCCTGTGTAAGTCCCTCCCAGAATTCACCAAGGTCAAGCAGTTTGAGAAGGCCTTTTTCCTGGTAAGTGAACCTGTTCTCATGAATGATGACCCCGGCATCCACGTTGCCGGCCAGAATTGCTTCTTCAATTGCGCTGAAAACCAGGAACCTTCTGAGCTTTGCTTCAGGGAAAGCCAGGCGAAATAAAAGATGGGCTGTGGTATATTCCCCGGGTATTGCAATAGTCATCAGCGGGATGTCTTCGCCGGGAATTTCCTTGCCGGCTATCAGCAGAGGACCGTTACCCCGGCCCAGGGCGCTTCCGCTTTGCAGAAGCACATAGGCCTGCTGCAAATACAGGAATGCATGGTAGCTGACCTTGATCATGTCGGCCCCACCCTTTAAAGCGATATGGTTCAGGGTTTCAACATCCTCCATCCTGAAATCGAATTCAAGTCCTTCGATATCTATCTTGCCATGGACAAGGGCATCGAAAATAAACGTGTCGTTCGGACAAGGTGAAAATGCAAGCCTGATCATGAAGAAAGGATTTATATTTTCTGGAGTTCTTTCAGCAGATGTTCAAGGAATTTATTCAGAGTGTTGAGTGAAAGAGGAATGTTCCATTTTGATTTATCTCTCTCTTCAACATAATTCGAAACAGCCCTGATCTGGATAAAGGGGATGTTCTGCATGAGGCATGCGTAGAAAAATGCAGCGCCTTCCATACTTTCTACGTCCCCGTGGTAAATTTCGTTAAGCCGGTCTATGGTCTTCCTCGTGGCATGGATCATATTCACCGTTACGCCTTTGGCCACAGGCAGGGTCTCTATCAGCGGGGAAGGCAGAGCCGATTCGTTGAGCAGCCATCCACCCTGGTATGGAAAGGCATCAGGATCGGCGAGGCCCAGGTCGAATATCGAAAGGAACTTACCTTCTTCCTCTGCTCCCAGAAGCCCGAATGCTTCAGCTTTTATGTTAAAGAGAGTCCCTATCCGGATCTTAGTGGAATATGCCCCTGCAATCCCGGCATTGAGAGCCAGGTCGTATTTCGTTTTCTGGAGCTGAACTCCAAGGTGAAAGGCGGTGTGTGTCATGCCTATACCTGTCATCAGGAAATCGATCTCATGATTCAGGTAACGGTAGTGCTGGAGAAGATCGCCTTCTGCGCTAATGAATGTGATCTTCTGAAGCAGTGGCCTGAGCTCGAAATTAGTGGCGGCAACGATAAGTATTTTCATAAAGCTTCATGCTTATGATTTATGTGGATGAAGGGGCCCGTTTATGCAGGCCTCTTGTTGAAGTTCGTGCCATATTCAAGGCCAAACTTGTTGGGGCCGTTCTCATTCCTTCTAAGAAGAAATGCAAACAGCAGACCGAAGAATCCAAGGGTGCTGAAGATCCACATTCCCATGTGATAGCCCTGGGGGTGTTCTGCACTGGCTTTGGAAATATCATTGGAATAGCCGATCACAATATTGAACCCGAATAAACCTATATTCTGAATCATGGTCATAAGCCCATAGGCGGTCCCGAGTTTCGAAGCCGGCGTTACAAGCGAAACAGATGGCCACATTACAGCAGGTACCAGTGAAAATGCCAGGCCCATGATACTCATCGGGATCAGCAGGTTTATATCGGTATATCCCATCATCAGGTATACAGGGATGATCAGTAAAGAGCCAAACATCATCAGTAGTGACCTTTTTCCTATAAAATCGGAAAGCAAACCGAAAAGGGGAGTGAAGATCATTGCCGAGAGAGTAAGCATACTTGAAAGGAAACCCGCATATTCGGGGGTCACACCGTGTGCCTCCTGGAAAAATTTGATCGCGAAGGTCTGGAATGGGAACATAGCCGAATAGAAGGTAATACAAAGCATCACGATGAACCAGTAGGATTTGCTGAAGGCCCGGAAGTTCAGGAATGAGAAAACAACGATCAGCACATACAGAACGATCTGGAGCATGAGCTCGATTTCGGCATGCAGAATGTAATTGATAGTGACAAAGACCGTTGCCAGCAGGATAACACAGATTGTGATCCGGTTTTTAAGAAAGGAGAACACATCCGAGAGAATGACTTTATCCTGTTCACCTGTATGGGCCAGGTTATAATTCTTATTCGCATAAGTGTCGATGAAATAAAAGATCGCAAGAGTAAGAACACTGATGACCCCTGCACCAACCGAGACCCAGAGAGGGTTCTGCCATTGTGTATAAAGGCTTTTTCCCCAGGTTTGAGAGTTCAGTGCGAGGAAGGATCCAAGTCGGGCAACAGTAAGGTTCAGCCCGAATGCAAATGAAAGCTGCTTCCCTTTGAACCACTGTGCAACCACTGTTGTTATTGCCACGATCATGCTTTCTGCGCCCAGGCCGAAAATAAGACGGCCTGCGGCCATCAGGATGATATCTCCCTTAAGAACTGTGATAAAAGCTCCAATGAACACCAGCAATGAAAAGATCAGGGCTGCTTTTTTAGTGCCTATGCGGTCGATTATGAGCCCGCCTATAAGGACCATGATGATATTCGGGAAGCTGTAT
>JBAXBP010000024.1:0-29907 GCA_037141915.1 Bacteroidota bacterium
CCGCATGAATATTGGATTATTATGAAATTATTTTAACCCCGAAACTTGAGTAAATAAGAACACATATGGGAAAAGGTGATAAAAAATCAAAAAGAGGGAAGATCATCATAGGATCTTTCGGTGTAAGACGTGCCCGCAGAAAGAAAAAAGGAATTGTTGCTCCTCCAAAACCTAAGGAAGCAAAAGCAAAGCCGGTAGAAGAAGTTGTAAAAGTAGCCGTTGATGCTGCAGCGGAAGAAAAGAAGGCTGCAAAGAAGGCTGCCACGAAGAAAATTGCAGAGAAGGCCGAAGGTGCTGAAGTAAAGCCAAAGGCTGAAAAGACCGAAGGTGCTGAAGCAAAGCCAAAAGTTGCAAAGCCCAAAAAGAAGGTTGAAGCCAAGGAGGAGGCACCTGCTGCTGAAACCCCGGCAGCTGAAGCTCCTGCAGCAGAAGTTTAAGCCAAACCAAAAAACAAACCGGTCCATCAGTCGGGTTAAGTTCTGGATAATTTTTAATAATTTCGTCCGGGTGTTTATCAGCACCCGGATTTTTTATGCAGCAGATCAGGAAATATTTTCCTTCCCTCACCGAACAGCAAGATGCACGCCTTGCCCGGATTCTTGAATTATATCCTGAATGGAACTCCCAGATCAACGTAATCAGCCGTAAGGATATAGAACATCTCGAGGAGAAACACATCCTTCATTCCATGGGGCTTGCAAAACTGATCTCCTTCAAGCCGGGCACCAGTGTATTGGATGCAGGCACAGGCGGCGGACTTCCGGGTATCCCCCTGGCGGTGTTGTTTCCCGAAACCGAATTCGTGCTGGTAGATTCCATAGGGAAAAAGATCAAGGTGGCCAAGGCTATTTCTTCTGACCTGGGCCTTGACAACCTAACAGCCTTGAACTGCAGGTACGAAAGCCTGCAGCAGTCCTTCGATTTCATTACCGGCAGGGCTGTTACCGAGATCGCAGCTTTTTCGGGAGCCCTGAAAAAGCTGATCAAAAAAGGAGGGAACAATAGCCTCGAAAACGGTTTCCTGTATTTCAAGGGAGGGGATTTTGAGGAAGAACTGAAATCGATCCGTGCGAAATGGAAGGTTTACGCTCTTTCGGAATATTTCACCGAAGAGTTCTTTGAAACCAAGAAGGTTCTTCACCTGTACCGGTTTACGTGACTCGTGACTCGTGAACCGTGATCCGGATTACGAGTCACCGTTCACGAGTCACCGTTATGATTTCAACAAATGTTGTTAGGTTGACGGTTTTTTCGTTATTTAGCAAAAAATTAAAAAAATCATAATTATGGCTGAAGCAAAAAAGCATGTACCCTTCGTATCCGCTGAAACGAACATGAAGGAGTTTACTCTGCGGGCATTGATTGTTGGTTTGTTCTTTGCCGTCATCCTTGGTGCGGCAAATGCTTACCTCGGGCTCAAGGCAGGTATGACCATAGCAGCAACTTACCCGGCTGCTGTTCTCGGAATGGCTATCCTCCGCCTGATGAGGGGAACTATCCTTGAAGAGAATTTTACCCGCACCGTCGGTTCCATCGGTGAATCCGTAGCGGCAGGAGCAATTTTCACCCTGCCTGCATTCTTTGTTTCGGGTATATGGCCCGATTTCTTTACCCTGGGACATTATATCACCTCCTCGCTGATCCTGATCGCCGGCGGTATCCTTGGTATCATGTTCGTTGCCCTGCTTCGCCGAGTTATGGTTGAAGATGCCGAACTGCCTTTCCCCGAATCGGTGGCTGCTGCAGAGATACATAAAGCCGGTCAGGGTAATTCAGGCGGATCAAAATTCCTGTTCTGGGCTATGGGACTTGGCGCAATGGTGAAACTCCTTGGGGAACTCAGGTTCTTCCTGTATCTCTGGGAAAAATTCGTTGTCTGGGGGAAACAGATCATCGCAGGAACAATATTCACAGGTAAGGGCGGTATGATGCTCAGTTCTCCCGGGGTAAGCCCTGCTTACATGGGTGTAGGCTATATCATCGGTCCGAAACTCGGAGCCCTTAACTTCAGCGGAGGTTTGCTCGCCTGGGGACTGATGGTTCCCATGATCATGTACTTTCTGATGCCTAATATTGACTTCAGCGTATGGGCTTCAGCCGTGATGGCAAAAGACGCCACCATGAGCCTTGACCAGGCCATGCTCAAGGTGCAGGACCCCGGCTTCCAGATGCTCCAGATATGGAAATTCATCGTAAGGCCTATTGCTATCGGAGGCATGCTGGTAAGTGCAGCCTTCACATTATTTAAAATGCGCAAGAGCCTTATCACCGGTGTCAGCCGTTCAGTCACCGACGTTAAGAAAGCTGCCCAGGGAATGGGACATGTTGCTCCCCGCAATGAAAAAGACCTGAGCTTCGGAGCAATTATAGCCGGTATACTTGCAGTTGCCGTTCTTACTTTCTCCATTACGTATTTCATTTTCCAGACCAACCTCCTTATTGCTGTTGTTGCTTCAACCGTTATGATCATCCTTGCCTTTTTCTTTGCAGCAGTCTCGGGTTACCTTGTCGGCATCATGGGTTCCAGCAACAACCCCATCAGCGGTCTTACCCTTACAGCTCTTGTTGTTACAGCCCTCATCCTTGTCGGGCTCGGAGTCCAGGGTAATGCAGGTGTTGCAACAGTACTCGGGGTTGCCGCCATTGTTTGCGTTTCAGCTGCCGTGGCAGGTGAGATGCTCCAGGACCTAAAAGCCGGTCATATCCTCGGTGGTACACCCTGGAGAATGCAGATCGGTGATATTATCGGTGTGATCCTTGCAGGCGCTGTGATGTTTGTGGTACTTGCTTACCTAAACGAAGGGGATATCGCCAGCGGACATAAACTCGGTTACCAGGGTGGTTTCGGCAGCCGCAGTCTTTCGGCTCCCCAGGCCGGCCTTATGGCTATCCTTTCAAGAGGGATCGTCGAAGGCGCCATGGCATGGCCTCTCATTATTTCGGGGATGCTCATGGGGATAGCTTTTATCCTGATGCAGGTGCGCAGCCCTATGCTTGTCAGCGTGGGTATGTACCTCCCGCTTGAAACAACGTTCGCCATTTTCGTTGGCGGATTATTCAAGGGTGCTGTTGATTATTATACCGAAAAGAGAAAACTTAACGGGGCTCAGAAGATACGGGTTGAAAACACCGGGGTTCTGCTTGCATCCGGGATGATAGCCGGGGAAGCCCTTATGGGGCTCGTCATTGCCATCTTCGCGGCATTCGAGATCTTCCTGTACGATTATTTCTCATTCTTCAAGAACCCAAGCTATATCATCAGCCTGGTGATCATCGCGGTCATTGCCTTTGTACTGATCCAGATACCTCTTAAGAATGCAGGTAAACCTGATGATCCGGCACCCCCGGCATCAGGAATGTAAAAACGAGTATTCTACATCGCGGGGCCGGCACCCATACGGGTGCCGGCCCCGTTTTATCTCAGCAAATGGAAGTATCATTTTTCAGGAGGAGAAATATCCTCAAACAGGCCAATTCACTCGACCTTCACCCGGTAAAGCTGATAGATTCTGAAGCACGGGATGAAAACACACTGAACCTCCTGCTACCCCGGTTCAGGAACAAAACAGCATTGAAGTTGTTCAGACCTCACTGGAAACCTGAATTCATAAGGATAAAACTCGATGAATTCGGATCGGCGGTCTGGGCCATGATCGACGGGAATCGATGCACATCCGACATCTGCGTGCAGTTAAAAGAAACATTTCCCGAAAAGCTCAACCCCATTGAAGAAACCGAAGAAAGGGTGAGCAAATTCCTGTTCATCCTTTATCAGCAACGATTTATCAGTTTCAGAGAGATACAAAAGAATCCGGGATGAGGCCTTGATCCGCAGGTATATAATATGCTGAATTAACCGGCACAGGACGGGTGCGATTATGAATTTCGCTATATTTGCAACATCAACCAATGTAAAATCCCTTTTATATGAGTAAAGATATTTTAAACCTCGAACCTGCTCTGCTGTGGAAAAATTTTTACAGCCTTACCCAGATCCCCCGCCCCTCGAAACACGAAGATAAGGTGAGGGATTTCCTTTACCAGTTCGGAAAAGACCTGGGCCTTGAAACCATTAAGGATGAAGTGGGTAATGTGATCATCCGCAAACCTGCCACACCCGGTATGGGAAACCGTAAAGGTGTTGTCCTGCAGGGACATATGGACATGGTCCCCCAGAAAAACAACGACACCAACCACGATTTTGAAAAAGATCCTATTGAAACTTATATCGACAACGGCTGGGTAAAAGCCAAAGGCACGACCCTGGGAGCCGATAACGGAATGGGAGTTGCAGCAGCAATGGCTGTTCTTGAATCAAAGGACCTTCAGCACGGCCCCATCGAGGTTTTCATCACCACCGACGAAGAAACCGGCATGACCGGCGCCATGGGCGTCAAAGCCGGCGTTCTCAAAGGGGACATCCTCCTGAACCTCGATACTGAAGAAGAAGGAGAACTCTATATTGGTTGTGCAGGCGGTACGAACGGAAATTTCACGTTCCATGTGAAATCTGCTGCCGTTCCAATGGCTGTTGAAGCCTTCAAACTCGTTGTAACGGGCCTTAAAGGCGGGCACAGCGGGGTTGACATCCACCTTGAAAGAGGCAATTCAATAAAGGTCCTCACCCGCGTTTTGCATGAAGGAAGCAAACATTTTGGACTGCGGATGGCATCTCTCGAAGGCGGAAGCCTCAGGAACGCTATTCCAAGGGAAGCCAGCGCATACATTGTGATCCCGGTTGAGCATAAAAATGCTTTTACCGGCGTGGTCGCTTCTCTCGAAAAAATTATAAAGAAAGAGCTTTCGGCGGTCGAGCCTACAATAAAGATCATCCTCACCCCTGCAGAAAAACCTGCTTTCCTCCTCGACGAAGTAAGCCAGGCCAATATTATCAACGCATTGTACGCCTGCCCCAACGGGGTGATCCGTATGAGCAATGAAATGCCGGGACTTGTCGAGACTTCAATCAATATCGGGGTTTTAAAAACCAATAAGGACATGGTCGTTGGCCAGACCCTTCTCCGCAGTTCGGTTGATACGGCAAAAGTCGACCTTGAGAACATGGTGGATGCAGTGTTTACCATGGCCAGGGCTGATATTGTTTTCGACGGGCATTACCCTGGATGGAAACCGAACCCTGATTCGGAGATCCTTGGGATCATGCTCGGCCTGTACAAAAAAATGTTCAACAAGGAACCCCTGGTGAAAGCCATACATGCAGGCCTTGAATGCGGTATCCTCGGCGGACCATACCCCAACTGGGATATGATCTCGGTAGGACCAACCATTGTCAACCCTCATTCACCCGACGAAAAAACCGAAATTGCTTCGGTGAAAAAGTTCTGGGATTACCTGGTGGAAACACTAAAAAACATCCCGGCGAAATAATTTCCTTGGGGATTAAAAAAAAAGTCTTAATTTTGCAGCCCTAAAATAAGAATACAATGGCAGCTCCAACATTTCACCCTTCGAACACAAAGAGAAAGAACAAACATGGTTTCCGTGAAAGAATGTCTACGGCTAACGGACGCAGGGTTCTTGCAAACAGAAGGGCAACAGGCAGAAAAAAACTGACCGTTTCCGACGAATATAATGACAAGAAATAATTTTCGTGTTTTGGAAATACCGTTAACACGGTCGTGACGTTATTAAAAGAAGATAATTCAACATTATCTTCTTTTTTTATTTGGGGTGCAAACCCGGGTTGATTCAATTCTTTAAAGCTCCATCCAATGAAAAACCTGAACTTTAAATCAGCATGGCCCTACCTGGTCGCTGTCGTTATTTTCCTGGTCATCACCATGGCTTTCCTTTCTCCTCTTATCGAAGGAAAGCAGATACTGCAGAGCGACATCGTGCATTGGAAAGGAGCTGCAAAGGAAATCGTCGATTACAGGAACAGCACCGGCCAGGAGCCTTTGTGGACGAACTCGATGTTCGGGGGCATGCCGGCCTACCAGATTTCAACGAAGTATTCGGGAAACCTCCTCGGCTTTCTCGACAGCATATTTACACTGGGACTGCCTCATCCCGCGAACATGGTCTTTTTATATTTCTTAGGGTTTTTCGTACTTCTGCTGGTATTAGGTCTTAATCCCTGGCTGGCGGTCGCCGGAGCCATCGCCTACGCATTCTCGTCCTACTTTTTCATCATCATCGGAGCAGGGCATAATTCGCAGGCCCACGCCATAGGGTATATTGCACCGGTGCTGGCAGGGATGATCCTTACGCTCAGGAAGAAATACCTCTGGGGCTTTATTCTCACCGCTATCTTCCTATCGCTGGAAGTGAAGCAAAACCATCTCCAGATCACTTATTACCTTGCCCTTACCGCTATAATCCTCGGGCTGGTTGAACTCGTATATGCATTCAGGAACAAAACCTTTGCAGCTTACCTGAAATCGGTTTCTATACTTGCCGTTGCCCTGATCTTTGCAGTTCTTACCAATCTCACCTTACTCTGGACTACTTACGAGTACGGCAAATATACCATCCGCGGCAAGTCGGATCTCACGACCGATAAAGGCAACAGGACTTCAGGGCTTGACAAGGGTTACGCAACCCAGTGGAGCTATGGGGTAGGTGAAACGTTTACCCTGCTTATCCCGGATTTTTATGGAGGTTCATCCAACGATTCTCCAGGCATGAACTCCAATTTAGGCAAAGCCCTGCAAAGCAACAACATACCGGAAGAATCGGCTAAACAGTTCGCCACCCAGGGCGGGTTGATGTACTGGGGGAACCAGCCATGGACCTCGCCGGTTTACATAGGGGCGATAGTGGTCTTCCTGTTTTTCCTTGGGCTGATCATAGTAAAAGGCCCGCTGAAATGGTGGCTGCTGGCCGCCACGGTGCTTTCTATCATGCTGTCGTGGGGGCATAATTTCATGGGGCTTACCGATTTCTTCCTGAATTACTTCCCCGGATACAATAAGTTCAGGGCGGTCACCATGATCCTTATTATTGCCGAATTTACAATGCCTTTGCTGGGTTTTCTTGCCATCAAAGTGGTTTTCGACGAGATGGCGGCGCCTGAAAAACTGACAAAGGCCCTTTATTTTGCCTTCGGTATTGCCGGCGGACTGGCCCTGGTCTTTGCCCTTGTGCCGGATATGTTCCTGGGTTTCTCAGGTCCCAACGACGCCTCCATGGCAAAACAGTTGCCCGACTGGCTGATGCAGGCCATACGCGACGACAGGAAAGCAGCCTGCCGGACCGATGCATGGCGTTCCTTTATCTACATCACCCTCACTGCCGCCACTCTCTGGCTCGTCATCAATAAAAAACTTAAAAAGGAGTACGCTTATATAGGCCTTATTGTGTTTGTACTCGGCGATATGTTCACCATTGCAAAACGATACCTGAGCAACGACAGCTTTACTTCCAAATCAAGGGTTGAAACCCCGTTTGAACCTTCAGCCGCAGACCAGCAGATCATGGCCGACAAGGATCCTGATTACAGGGTTCTCAATCTTACGGTGAGCCCTCTGATGGATGCAAGCACCTCCTATTTCCATAAATCACTGGGAGGGTATCATGGAGCCAAACTCCGCCGTTACCAGGAACTGTTCGAAACACATGTTGAAAAGCAGAACATGGCCGTGATCAATATGCTGAACACACGTTACGTGATTGTCCCCGACCAGAACAAGCTGCCTATGGCCCAGCAGAATCCCCAGGCCATGGGTAATGCGTGGTTCGTAAGCGAATACAAGATGGTCGACAATGCCGACCAGGAACTGGCCGCCCTCACCGGGTTTGAACCCTCGAAAACAGCCGTGGTGGATAAGAGCTTCAGCGAGGATCTTAAATCCTGGACCCCGGCAAAGGACACCCTCGATTATATCCGGCTTACAGAATACAAGCCTAACGACCTGAAATATAATTACAAGAGCAAAAATGCAGGCCTGGCCGTGTTCTCCGAGATCTGGTACCCCAAAGGATGGAATGCCTATGTTGATGGGACTATCACCCCGCATTTCCGCGCCAATTATGTTCTGAGGGCCATGGTATTACCCGCCGGCGAGCATAAAGTGGAATTCAAATTCGAACCCAGGGCTTATTTCCTGGGCGAAAAAGTCAGCATGATCTCTTCAATTATACTTATTCTTCTCGTTTTAGGAGGGATCGCCTGGGGAGTGAAAGACATGCTTGCCCGTAAGGCATGAAACGCGTCCTGATCATAAGCTATTACTGGCCTCCCAGCGGAGGAGCCGGTGTTCAGCGCTGGCTTAAATTCGTCAAATACCTCCGTAACTTCGGATGGGAGCCTGTGATCTATACCCCCGAAAATCCTGAATTTCCCGAAACCGACCACAGCCTGGCAAAAGATGTCCCGGCCGGCCTCGAGATACTGAAACAGCCCATCTGGGAACCCTACGACACCTACAAAAAACTGCTTGGCCGAAAGAAAGACGAGAAGATCAATGCAGCTTTCCTTTCCGAAAAAAAGAAGAATTCGGCCCTGGAAAATTTCTCGGTGTGGATTCGGGGCAACTTTTTCATCCCCGATGCAAGGAAGTTCTGGATTAAGCCTTCGATAAAGTTTTTATCAGGCTACCTGCAGAAGAACCCGGTTCAGGCTGTCATTTCCACTGGCCCTCCCCACAGCATGCACCTCATCGCAATGGAAGTGGCGAAAAGGGCTAAGCTCCCATGGCTGGCCGATTTCAGGGATCCCTGGACCAATATCGACTTTTACAAAGACCTGAAGCTTACTTCCAGGGCCGATGCCATCCACCGTAAACTTGAAAAACAGGTTTTAAGCAGAGCGGATGTTGTTACCGTGATCAGCCCCGGCATGGCGGCGGATTTCGAAAGGATACACGGGCGGAAGTACGAGGTGATCACCAACGGTTACGACCCCGGCGATACCGACCAAAGCCATCCGCCAACAGCTGATAAAAAATTTTCCATTGCGCATATTGGAACGCTTGTGAGCACCCGCAACCCTGAAACATTATGGATCGCCCTGCAGGACATGGTTGCCGCAGACGCGAAATTTGCTTCAGATCTTGAGATCAAGCTGGTGGGCAAGGTCGATTACAAGGTAACGGAATCTCTTGAACAGCACGGCCTCAGTGGCTTTGTGCGAAAGATCGATTACATGCCGCACGACGAGGTGGTGAAATGCCAGCAGCAGTCAAGGGTGTTGCTGCTGATCATAAACAACACTCCCAATGCGAAGATGATTCTCACAGGCAAATTCTTTGAATACCTTGCCGCAGGCCGTCCCATTCTTTGCCTTGGACCTGCCGACGGGGATGCCGCAGCTATCCTGGCTGAGACGCAGGCCGGTCTCCTTGCCGGTTTCGGCGATGTGTCAGCCATGAAGGATCACATCCGCAGTCTTTATAATGATTATGTAAACGGATCACCGGGCACGAAAAGCACAGGCATTGAACTGTATTCAAGGAAAGAACTCACCGGTAAACTTGCAACTTTGCTGGACGGACTTTTATCCTGAAATTAATTTCGCTTTTCGCTATTTCGCTACTTCGCTACCTATTCTACCCTCTTCCCCTCCGAACTGTATTTCACCACTGCTTTCTTCTTCCATCTCCCGGTAAGGAAATAGGCAAACGACAGGGCCGCCCCCACGAACCAGCCGATGGGCATCGACCAGTATACTCCGTATATTCCGATGGCATGATGCGATGAAAGCATGGTGGCGATAGGGATCCTGATAACCCACAAGGCGATGAGTGAAACGAACATCGGGATGAGCGTATCCCCTGCGCCCCGCATGACCCCGTTTAAAACGAACATGGTCGAAAAAAGAATATAAAAGGAACCGATTACCTCAAGGTATCCCCTGCCCAGTTCAATTACGACGGGGTCGTCGGTGAACATCCGCATCAGGTATTTCCCGAAGAGCACGGTGATAAAGGAAACGGCGACAGAGATCACAGCCGTGATAGCCAGTGTGGACCTGAGCCCGGCAACCACCCTTTCGGGTTTGTTAGCTCCCAGGTTCTGCCCTACGAAGGTGCTGAGTGCCATTGAAAAGCTCATGGCCGGCATCGCTGCAAAATTGTCTATCCTCCCTGCAACGCTGTATGCGGCATTGGCATCAATACCGAATTTGTTTACGATACCATAAAGTGTTACCATCCCTGCTGCCACAAAGGTCTGCTGCAGTCCTGTAGGCAGCCCTATCCTGATGCCTTTGTTGAAGATCTCCCGGTCGAATTTAAGGTCGGCGAATGAGAAGTTGATCACCTTATGGTAACGGTTCAGGTAAATGATCTGCGCGATGAATGCGGTGGCTTCTGAGATAACGGTGGCAACGGCAACACTCCATACACCCCAGCCGAGGATGGGTACGAAGATGATATCGAGGATGATGTTAAGGACCACCGATCCTACCAGGAAGTACAAAGGGGTCTTGGAATCGCCAAGCCCCCTGAGAATGGCACTGGTGCCGTTATATCCGAAAAGGAAAAGGAGTCCTGCCATGAATATCTGGAGGAAAAGTTTTGCCTGTGGGATGATAGTGGGGTCCATGCCGATGATCCTGAATATCCAGCCCGAGATCAGGATGCCGATAACGCTCATCACTATGGAGGTGAAGAAAATAAAGATATACAGGGTGTTGATGGCTTTTTTCACCCTTACCATGTCCTTTGCCCCGAAATACTGCGAAACGATGATGGTGAATCCCATGGTGATGCCAATAAACAGCGAGATCAGCAGGAAAGTGATGGGCATGGAAGTACCTACAGCGGCGAGGGCGCCTTTGCCGATGAACTTCCCGACTATGATGCTGTCGATTAGGCTGTAAAATTGCTGGAACACATTGCCAAGCAACATCGGAATCGCGAATTTAAGGATGAGTTTTCCTTCGTTGCCTGTGCTGAGATCTTTCAAGTATTGTGGTTTTCGGGGACCTGCAAAGGTAGGCAGAATATCCCGATAATTTGTACCTTTGTGCCGCAACAGTTCGTTCTGTCGCTGCAGCAATGCAGAGGAAAGTCGGGACAACACAGAGCAGCATGCTTCCTAACGGGAAGGGGCCGGTGAAAGCCGGTTACGGAAAGTGCCACAGAAAAAAACCGCCGCAAGGCAAGGGTGAAAATGTGAGGTAAGAGCTCACGGCCGGGGCAGGTGACTGCAACGACGGGTAAACCCCATGTGTTGAAAGGCCATGTATACCGGCTGCCAAGGACTGCTCGTCCGATGCCGGGGGGTAGGCCGCTGAAGCCCGGAGGCGACTCCGGGATTAGATAAATGACAGAAGCCGGCTTGCCGGAACAGAATCCCGCTTACAGAACTGTTGTTTTATTTTGATTTTAATGTATGTGGATGTCATCGTGAGAGTATGAAAATTGTTTCCGTTATCGGCGCAAGGCCGCAGTTCATCAAGGCAGCGGCAGTTTCCAGGGTGCTGCGTTCAACTCCCGGCCTGCAGGAGGTTCTTGTGCATACCGGCCAGCATTACGACGAGAACATGAGCGAGATCTTTTTCCGCCAGCTTTCCATCCCCGAACCGGATTACAACCTGGAAGTTGGCTCAGGAACCCATGCCCGCCAGACGGGCCTGATGCTCGAGGGGGTTGAAAAGGTCCTTTTCGCCGAGAAGCCCGATTACATGCTGGTTTACGGTGATACGAACTCAACCATTGCCGGGGCGCTTGCGGCTACCAAGCTGCATATCCCCGTAGCCCACGTGGAAGCAGGATTGCGTTCCTTCAACAGGATGATGCCCGAGGAGATCAACCGTATTGTCACCGATAGGATCTCCGATCTGTTGTTCGCCCCCACCCCTGCCGCTATTGCAAACCTGAAACATGAAGGCCTCGAAGCCCAGACCGTGTTCACCGGCGATGTGATGTACGATTCGGTGCTGTTCTATAAGGAAATTCTGGCTTCGGGAGGGGATAAATATAAAACTCCCGGCATCCCTGCTTCATATCTTCTCGCAACCATCCATAGGGCAGAGAACACCGATAATCCTGAAAATCTTAAAAATATTTTCCTGGCTTTTTCAAGGATAGATTTCCCCATAGTTCTGCCTGTTCATCCCCGAACCGCGGGTCTGCTAAAAACCCTGATCAGTGTTCCTGCAAATGTCATTATCATTGAACCCGTAGGTTACCTCGAAATGCTCTGGCTTACCATGCATGCCCGGAAAGTACTCGCCGACTCTGGCGGGCTTCAGAAAGAGGCCTATTTCCTCGGCAGGCAGTGCATCACCATGCGCACCGAAACCGAATGGGTGGAAACCCTTCACGACAACTGGAACATCGTCACAGGCCCCGATCCGGAGAAAATACTGAACGCTGTTCACACTCCCCAGCCAACAGCTGCACGCAGGAACGATTTTGGCGACGGTCACAGCGCCTCTGTTATCGCCAATGCCCTGATGAAAGCCTGATATTCTGGGGAATAATGTACCATGTACAATGTACAAATAACGAAGCATATCACACCGCCGCTACAGTTCGCGGGTTCCACAATCCATTGCTGAATCAGCATTTCCCCCACATTGCTTCGCAATCCGCTCACCTGATGCGACTTGTGTGATATGCTTCGCTCAATTCAATTCGGCTTGTGCGATGTGCTTCGCTCTTGACATCGCATGTGAAGGTTTGAGCTGGAATATTCCAGCTTAAAAAAGACAGCTGACAATTTTCCACCGGAAATTGTTAATAAAAACCTTGATTTTATTGATGTTTTCATGCAAGTTTTATACCCGGAATTTCGTATCTTTGTGTAGTGTTAAATTATAATATAAGTATCTCATTATGACCGATTTAGAAAAAGAAGCCGCCAGCCAGAACTATACAGCCGAAAACATCACTGTTCTGGAAGGACTGGAAGCCGTTCGCAAACGTCCTGCTATGTACATCGGCGACGTAAATGTGAGGGGGCTTCATCACCTTGTATACGAGGTTGTTGACAACTCCATTGACGAGGCCCTGGCAGGCTATTGCAACAGGATCGATGTGATCATACATCCCGATAATTCAATTACGGTTTCGGATAACGGACGAGGTATCCCTACGGACTTCCACGAGAAAGAACAAAAATCGGCGCTGGAAGTCGTAATGACAGTTCTTCATGCAGGAGGTAAATTTGACAAGGATTCATATAAAGTATCAGGAGGTTTGCATGGTGTCGGTGTATCTGTCGTAAATGCACTTTCATCAAAACTGAAAGTTACAATTCACAGGAACGGGAAGATATTCGAGCAGGAATATGCTTTCGGCAAACCCCTCTATGAGGTAAAAGTCGTTGGTGAGACTGAACGGAACGGAACAATTGTAAATTTTTTACCGGATTCCTCCATCTTTATTACCAGCAGGTACGATTATGCCATCCTCGCGTCCCGCTTAAGGGAACTGGCTTACCTGAACAAGGGGATAACCCTTACTATCCACGACGAGCGGGAGAAGGATGATTCGGGTAACCATCTCGAGGATGTTTTCTTTTCAAGCACCGGCCTCACCGATTTTATCAATTATCTCGATGCAAACCGCGAAAAGCTGATCCCTGAGCCCATTTCAATGGAGGGTGAACGTTCAGGCATCCCCATCGAGATTGCAATGCAGTACAACACCTCTTTTGCTGAAAATATCCATTCCTACGTAAACAACATCAACACCCATGAAGGCGGGACCCACCTTTCAGGTTTCCGCAGGGCACTTACCCGTACACTTAAATCATATGCCGATAAAACCGGCATGCTTGCCAAACTGAAGTTCGACATTAACGGCGACGACTTCCGTGAAGGGCTTACCTGTATCATTTCAGTAAAAGTCCAGGAGCCCCAGTTCGAAGGCCAGACTAAAACCAAGCTCGGAAATAACGAGGTAATGGGGGTAGTTGACCAGCTTGCAAGCGAACTCCTTTCGTATTACCTCGAAGAACATCCGAAGGAAGCGAGAACCATTGTAAATAAGGTAATACTCGCAGCAACCGCAAGACACGCAGCACGAAAAGCAAGAGAACTTGTCCAGAGAAAAGGAGTTCTCGGGGGAGCAGGTTTGCCGGGCAAACTGGCGGACTGTTCCGAGAATGACCCTTCACTTTGCGAGATCTACCTTGTTGAGGGTGATTCTGCAGGCGGTACCGCCAAACAGGGCCGCGACAGGAAATTCCAGGCTATCCTTCCGCTCCGCGGCAAGATCCTGAACGTTGAGAAGGCAATGGCATATAAGATTTTCGACAGCGAGGAAATCAAGAATATTTTTACCGCACTGGGTGTCACAATCGGTACGGAAGAGGACAGTAAAGCACTAAACCTCGAAAAGTTGCGTTATCATAAGATAATAATAATGACGGATGCCGATGTTGACGGAAGCCATATCGCTACCCTGATCCTAACTTTCTTTTTCAGGTATATGAAAGAATTGATAGAAAACGGCTATGTATATATTGCAACTCCGCCGCTCTACCTGGTGAAAAAAGGGAGTAAACAGGAATATTGCTGGACTGAAGAAGAGAGAATCAGGCTGCTTGCCGAGTTTTCAAATAACGGCAAAGACTCCGGTGTTCATCTTCAGAGGTATAAAGGTTTAGGGGAAATGAATGCTGAACAGTTGTGGCAAACAACGATGGATCCTGCATTCAGGACTCTCAGGCAGGTGACGATTGAGAACGGCACGGAAGCCGACCGCATCTTTTCGATGCTGATGGGAGACGACGTTCCTCCAAGACGGGAGTTTATCGAGAAAAATGCCAAGTACGCCAACATCGACGCTTAGTTTATCTAACTCTTTTTAGCGTTGTAAAACAAACAGGTACTTTTACCTGGACCAAATATTACTTCTTTTATGGCTTCCCGGAAGTATTTACTCATTTTCGCAGGCATTCTTATCGCCGCAATTGTAATCTACCTGATCATTCCCAAGGGGAATAAAGAACAGCAGATCATTGCAAAAGTCAAAAAAGGCACCTTTCCTATAGAGGTTTCGGTTACAGGGGAACTTGTCGCCAAAAGCTCCGAAAAAATCTTCGGACCGCAGTGCCTGAGGCAGATAGGTGTATGGCAGGTCAAAATCCAGGACATCATTCCCGACGGTACGGTAGTGGATTCGGGACAGTACGTTGCCGCATTGGACCGCACTGAGATTTCAAACAAGATCAAGGACGAGGAGACCAACACTGAAAAACTGGAATCCCAGCTCACTAAAACAAGGCTTGATACCTCACTCGACCTGAGAAGCGCCAGGGATGAACTGATCAACCTTAAATATTCGCTTGAGGAAAAAAAGATCATCCTCGAACAATCCAAGTACGAACCCCCTGCTACCATACGCCAGGTTGAAATAGAACTGGATAAGGCTACAAGGGCCCTTGACCAGGCTGAGAAGAATTACAAACTGAAGTACGAGAAAGCCGTTGCCAATATGCAGGAAGTCAATGCCTCGTACAACCAGGCCAAACGGAAGCTGGATGATATGCAGAAAGGTTTGCAGGAATTCACCGTTAAAGCGCCGAAAGCAGGAATGGTGATTTACAAACGTAACTGGGACGGCAGCAAACTGGGCGTCGGAGGCATGATCAACGCCTGGGACAATGTAGTCGCCGAACTTCCCAATCTCAAGGAAATGATGTCAAAAACCTACGTCAATGAGATAGACATAAGCAAAGTTAAAACGGGACAGAAGGTTAAGATTGGGATCGATGCCTTCCCCGAGAAAAAATTTACCGGCAAGGTCATTGAAGTTGCCAATATTGGCGAACAGCTCCAGAACAGCAACGCCAAAGTATATGAGGTAAGGATTATCGTTAATGAATTCGATTCCATCCTCAGGCCTGCCATGACTACCAAGAACACCATCGAGACCAGCATCATCGACAAGGTCCTCTCAGCCCCTATAGAGGCTATCTTCAGCTCCGACAGCGTCACCTTTGTATATAAGAAGGACGGGGGATCGGTGGTCCGCCAGCAGGTTATCACAGGTGAATCAAATGAAAATGAGATCATTATCCGCGAAGGTTTGCTTGAGAATGAAGAGGTCATGCTGGTACCTCCCGACAAAGCCGACAAATTGAATTTGATACTGCTCGACAAAAGCATTCTTGCAAAATACAAGCCAAAACCAGGCAAACCTCAGCCGCAGAAAAACGATACTTCCAAAAAACTTCCTGCCGGAGGACCTCCCCCTGCCATCATAAAGAAATAATCAGAAGCCGTGTTTGAACGCTATCAATATATTTTCAACATAGCACTTGAAGCGGTCTTTCTGAACAAGTTCCGCTCAATGCTTACCGCCCTTGGTATAATTTTCGGAGTGGCAGCCGTCATTTCAATGATGGCTATCGGAAACGGTGCGCAGAAAGAGATCCTCGACCAGATGAAACTTGTAGGCGTGAATAATATCATTATCACCCCAAAACAGGAAAAGGGAAAAAACAGCTCAACTTCTGGCAGCTCATCCAGCTCATCCTCTTCATCCACAGATAAAAGCAAAGGCAAATTCTCTCCCGGACTCTCACTCAAAGATGCCCAAAGTATCAGTGACATGATCCCTACTGTTCAGAAAGTAAGCCCTGTGGTCATTTATGAAGCCGACGTGATCAGGGATGCCGTCAGATACAGCACAAAGATAAGCGGTGTGACACCTGATTTTTTTGAGTTATTCAACATTGACCTTCAGCAGGGGGATATGTTTAATGCAGAGCAGCTGAAGGAAGGGAAAGCCGTATGCATCATCGGGTCAACGATACAGTCAAAATTCTTCCCCAATGGCAATTCCATAGGCCAGGATATCAAATGCGGCAGACTGTGGCTGAAGGTTATTGGCGTTCTGCGCAAAAAAGAAGTGAACCAGAGCACCATGGAAAACCTGGGGATCTCCGATTATAACAATTCGGTGTTTGCCCCTATCCAGACCATGATGAGAAGAGTGAAGGACCGCACTATGATCACTGCCTCCTCTCTGCATGGCTCAAGCTATGAGATGGATTTCGGCGACATGGTCATAGCCGGTTCCCGCGATGGAGACGAACTGGCAAAAAACCAGGTGGACAAGATCGTGGTCCAGGTGAAGCAAAGCAGCCAGATCAACCCCACCACCGACTTGCTGAAACGTATGTTGCTGCGAAGGCACCAGAAGATGGAAGATTTTGAGATCAAGGTCCCAGAACTGCTGCTGAAGCAGGAACAACGGACCAAAGATATTTTCAACATAGTACTTGGCTGTATTGCAGGTATTTCCCTGCTGGTCGGAGGCATCGGGATTATGAATATCATGCTTGCATCAGTCATGGAGAGGATTAAGGAAATCGGTATCCGCCGGGCAATCGGGGCAACAAAGCGGGATATCACTCTTCAGTTTCTCATGGAAGCAACCCTGCTAAGCATAACGGGAGGCCTCATCGGGATCATCCTGGGCATCATTTTTTCCAAGCTGATCATGCAGTTTACGACCATACTTACTATCATCTCGCCTATTTCAATAATCATTTCATTCGGGGTATCTGCATCGGTCGGTATCATATTCGGTTATATGCCTGCAAAAAAGGCTTCCATTGCCGATCCTGTTGAATCATTGAGACACGAATAAAAACTTGTTCAACCATGAGAGCCGAGCTTTCAATATTATTTATTCTATCAATCCTGGGTATATTTCCATCACTCTACGGGCAAAAGAGTTTAAGACAGCTTACCCTGGATGAAGCGATAGCTATCTCGAAAGCACAATCGCCTGATGCCCTCAATGCAAAGCAAACCTTCAGGACAAGTTACTGGGAGTACAGGTCATACCTTGCCTCAAACCTTCCGGCCCTTACACTTACAGGCACCACCCCTAATGTTAACCAGAGCATCATGTCGCAGCAGGTAAACGGGGAACAATCCTATGCGAGTTACAAATACGTAAGTGCACAGGCAAACCTGGCCCTGGCACAGAGGATTGGGATTACAGGGGGCACGGTTTCAATTAATTCATACCTCAGCGGTGTATATAATGTCGATAAACCAAACCCCACACCATACGTAAGCTATCCTGTTACAATAGAACTTAACCAGCCTATCTTCACCTACAACCCCTACCGCTGGGACCGGAAAATCAAACCTATTAAATATTCCCTGGCCAAAAGAAAATACCTCGAGGATATTGAACAGGTTTCAATTACGACATCTAACTATTTTTTTAACCTTCTCCAGGCCCAGGTAGAGAAAAAAATTGCTGCGATCAACCTTTCGAATTATGACACTTTGTATCATATAGCCAAAGGAAGGTTCCAGCTGGGAAAGATCGCCGAGAATGATCTTCTCCAGCTGGAACTCAGTTTCCTTAAGGCACAGGCCCAGGTTGAAAATGCAAACCTTGCCCTCGACAATGCACAATTCCTGTTTAAATCCTACCTGAGGCTCCAGGACAGCACACATATTTTGCTTCTCCCTCCCGATCATATAGCATTCTTCAGGATTGATCCGAATAAGGCAGTGGAACTCGCTATTCAGAATTCCTCTTCTACCCTTGATTTCAACAGGCGTATACTTGAAGCAGCCAGCGCAGTCAACTTCGCCAAAATGGATGGAAGATTCGATGCAAATATCCATGCACTGGTCGGGCTTCAGCAACAGGCTGCTACCATTCCCGACGTTTATTCAAACCCGGCAGACCAGAGGCAGATTTCGCTTGGATTAACCATCCCTATTTTAGACTGGGGTGTTGCCCATGGTAAGATTATGATGGCCCAGAGCCAGCAGCAAATCGTAAAAACCTCGGTGGAGCAGGAAATCATTGACTTTCAGCGTAATGTATACCTTAAAATCGTACAGTTCAACATGCAGCAGAACCAACTGAAGATTGCCGCAAAGTCTGATACGGTGGCCAGGAAAAGCTACGAGGTTACAAAAGGCAGGTACCTCATCGGAAAAATAAACAGCATCCTTGACCTCAACAACGCCCAGATCGAAACAAACAATTCAGAGAAAAATTATTACTCTGCTCTCCAGACCTATTGGAGGGGCTATTACGAGATCCGTAAAATGACACTTTTCGATTTTATTCAAAATAAGGCTCTCCAATTCGAACTGAAGGATCTAAAATAACCATCCGGTTTCCTTTCCTAAATTTAACTATTTATTCATAATGCTTCTAAATAATTGTTGTATCTTTGCAGCAAGAAACTTAATTAATTAAACATTTGAATTATGGCAGTATTAGTTGGAAAAAAAGCTCCTCAATTTGTAGCTGATGCCGTTGTTAACGGCGGTGAATTTGTAGAAAATTTTTCCCTGGATCAGTACCTGGGAAAGAAACATGTTGTATTCTTTTTCTACCCTCTAGATTTTACTTTTGTTTGTCCCACCGAGATCCTGGCTTTCCAGGAGAAGCTCGCCGAATTTGAGAAACGTAATGTTGCAGTCGTTGGTTGCTCCATCGATTCAAAATTCTCACATTGGGCATGGCTGAACACCGAAAAGAAGAACGGCGGGATCAAAGGCGTGAAATTCCCTCTCGTTGCTGACCTTACAAAAACCATTTCGGCCAACTATGATGTTCTCGCAGGAGAATATTTTTATAATGAAGACGGCATTATGGAATTTGAAGGCGGTCCTGTTGCTTTCCGCGGTCTTTTCCTGATCGACAAACAGGGTGTTGTTCGTCACCAGCTGGTGAACGACCTTCCCCTCGGACGCAGCGTGGATGAAGCAATCCGCATGGTTGATGCTCTGCAGTTCTTCGAAGAGAACGGTGAAGTTTGCCCTGCCAACTGGCATAAGGGCGACGAAGGTATGAAGGCCACATCTGACGGTGTTGCCAGCTACCTTTCGAAGCATTGATCAGAGACGGTAAACGAGCGTAAGACCGGCGCCAGTGGGGCTTCCCGGCAACAGCTTTAACCTGACCGAATTATTGAAAACGGTCTGGCCTATTGCAAAACCTATAGCTGAACCCATCACAACATCCGACAGCCAGTGTTCATTATTATAGATCCTGGAAAGAGCGGTGAGTGATGCAAGCGAATAGCAAAGCACGGGTACCCAGACCGTTTTTTTATAGGCCGAAGCGATGACGGTCGCAACCGCGAAAATAGCGGCTGAATGGCCCGAAGGAAAGGACTCGTAGCTAAGAGGTGCGATAGGCCCGTACCATGCCAACGGATCAGGTGCATCTCCCTGGCTGGGTCTTTCACGGTGAAAAACCTGCTTAAGTATCTGGGTGGCAATTGCTGCATATGCAAAAGCCTCCACTCCCTTTATGGCCGTCATCCTTGCCTTTTTATCGTGTATGGCAAAACTCACTCCATACATTATTCCAAGTGCAGGCAGGGTGTATAACCCGCTCCCCCAGGGTTCAAGGCCGTATTTGGTTACTGCATCGAGAAAGGCTGTCTGATGGCTTTGGGCAAATTGCTGAACAACAAGGTCCTGGGTCACAAGACCGATGGTAAGGCCCGCAACACCGAATGCAACTGCCCACTGGACTTCGTTCCAGTGTCCCGGCGCTATCACGACATCCCTGGCATCGACAAGTCCTGATTTGACTAGCCGGAGATCAATCATCGATGCATTATCATGCAGGGAATCATGAACGGCCTGTGCACCTGAAGTCAGCGCAATACCAAGGCAGATAAAAATTATGATGAGCTGTCGTCTCACTCTACAATGGCTGTTCCATTTCCTTGGCCTGGTTCCAGTAGATATCCATCTCGGAAAGGCTCATTTCGTGAAGTGATTTCCCCAGTTTCTTTGCACTTTCCTCAAGATACTGAAAACGGCGGATGAACTTCCTGTTGGTCCTTTCAAGCGCATCTTCCGGATTTACATCGATGAACCTGGCATAATTTACAATGGCAAAGAGCAGGTCGCCCAGCTCGTCCTCCTGTTTGGCGTGGTTTGACTTGTTCTGCACATTCTCGCGAAGCTCCCTGAGTTCTTCCTGCACCTTTTCCCAAACCTGTTCCGGGTGTTCCCAGTCAAAGCCTACCCCGCTTGCCTTTTCTTGTATCCTGTAAGCTTTTACCACTGCAGGCAGAGACTTCGGAACCCCGGAGAGAACCGATTTGTTGCCTTTTTCGGTAAGCTTTATTTTTTCCCAGTTGTCGTGGACTTCCTTTGCGTCTTTCACTACCACATCACCGAAAATATGAGGATGACGGTTGATAAGCTTTTCGATAATGCTGTTCAGTACATCAGTGATATCGAAAGCCCCGGTTTCTGAAGCTATCCTGGAATAAAATACCAGGTGGAGCATGAGGTCTCCCAATTCCTTTTTAATGGAATCCATGTCTTTCTCAATAATGGAATCCGACAATTCATAGGTCTCTTCTATGGTGAGGTATCTGAGGCTTTCAAGGGTCTGCTTTTTATCCCAGGGACATTTAGTCCTGAGCTCGTCCATAATCTCGAGCAAACGGGCAAAAGCGGCTGTCTTTTCCTGCATTATTGATCTTTTTGCAAAAATAAGCATTTTGGCGATAGCGGCTGAACTCCAATGTTCCATAATTTTGCGGATGAAGCGAATATCAAAATGACGAAGAACTTCAGGCGAAACATTTCAGGACTTTACCCCAGGATGATCATACTCCTTTTGATCGTTCTCTGCTTCCCTGCAAGACCCTTCGCCCAGTTCGAACATAAATTGTTTACTTCAAATCTCATCATTGAGGCTAAGGCTGATTACGGGTTCCTGTATGCACAACACCTCGAGCTGGAGATCTTCAACGCCCACTTCCCGGCTTTTGAGTTCAGCATTCAGCAGCAGACCTATGGCAGGCAAAAATGGGAGAGGGCGTTTAACTACCCGATCACCGGCATGACATTTCTTTATACACCGCTGGGGAATAATCCCATCCTCGGGAGCGCATTTGCTCTCATGCCTTTCATCAACTTCCCCTTATACAGGCATAAGAACTTTACTTTCGGCTTCCGTTTTTCTCTGGGAGTGGGATACCTCACAAAGAAATTCGACAGGCTCAATAATTACAAGGATATTGCAATAGGTTCACATATCAATGCAGCCATCAACCTGATGTTTGAGGCCAGGTACAGGCTGAATGAGTACCTGACCATAACCGGGGGTATCAGCTTTCAGCATTTCTCGAATGGCTCTCTCAAGACTCCGAACTATGGCCTGAACGCCCCCCTCGTAAGCCTCGGACTTGCCTGCAGGCCTGTCAGGGACAATAAAGACATAGGCGACCGTTACATTGCCCCCACCGAGCCTTTCTCAACCACCATCAGGAAGTCAATGGAGTTCGACATCGGTGGGGCCCTGGGATATAAAAATATGACCTCACAGCTGGGAAGCAACTTTATGGTCTACCACTTTTTTGAGAACACCTTCTTCCCTGTCAGCAGGAAAAGCAAATTCGGTTTCGGGTTCGATCTATCCTATGATGAATCGCATAAAAAGATCCTTGAAATGAACGGGACCCCTGCAGCAAGCCCTATACAAATCATGAGACCAGGCATCAACGCGGCTTATGAGCTGATGCTCGGGAGGCTCGGTTTTATCATGAACCTTGGCTACTACCTTTCGGGGAAGGAGAAAAGCAATGGGCCTTTGTATGAAAAAATTTGTTTCCAGTACGTTTTCGCCAAAAATTTCTTCGCCCATGTCCTGCTGAAAGTGCATTTCGGAAGAGCAGATTATATCGGATGGGGAGTTGGTTATACCTTTGATGTTTTCTATGGCAAAAAAACGATTAAATAGGAACACCGTATCCCTTTTCCTGCTGATCACTGCAGCAGGGCTGACCGGGATTGTATCCTGCAATAAGGGAGGAGTCTGCGTAAGCAATTCGGGCACGGTGATCACGCAGGAAAGACCGGTTTCTCCTTTTGACAGTATTGACATGGCTGATAACGTGAACCTTATCCTTACACAGGATACCGTTGAAAAGATCACTGTCGAAGCAGGCAGCAATGTCATCGGAGGGATCAAAACAGAGATCCTGAACCGGCAACTGACGATTCGCAATCTCAATTCCTGCAACTGGCTGAGAAGTTATGACAAACCTCTTAACGTCCATGTTTCGGTAAAAAGATTATGGAAACTGTATTATAACGGGGCAGGTAATGTAAGTTCCGCAAACACACTCAAAGGCGATTCGGTCAAGCTGGAGGTATGGGGAGGCTGCGGTACGATTGACCTCGACCTCAACTACGCCCAGGGATGGTTCGGTACGTTCATGGGGACTACCGATTTCAATCTTCACGGAAGATGCGACATAGCCTCTTTTTACCTGAATAACATGGGATTATGCCAGGCGAAAGGTATGGTGTCGAGATACTGCTCGGTAATCAGCAGGGGAAGCAACGACTGCTATGTCAATGTAAATGTCTCAATCTGGGCGGTTATCGAGAATATTGGCAGCGTGTATTATACCGGCAACCCTGCCGACATCGGGGGCAGGATCACCGGGACAGGGGTTCTCGCACCGTTCTACCCTTAATAAGCGCGGGCAAACACCACCCTCTGCTCCGAAGGTTTTCCTGAAAAGACGCAACGTCCGCTTTCCTTTGCATTGTTCAAAGGGATCACCCTTATAGTGGCTTTGGTGGCTTCCTTGATCTTTTCTTCAGTCTCTGCAGTGCCATCCCAGTGAGCCAGAATGAACCCTCCCTTATTTTCAATGGTGTCGACGAATTCATCCCAGGTATTGACAGTGAAAGTGTTCTGTTCCCTGAATGATAAGGCCCTGTCGTAAAGGTTCTTCTGGATCTGATCAAGAAGATGCACCACTTTATCTTCTATATCGGTGATCTGCAGGGTTTCCTTTTCAAGGGTATCCCGGCGGGCTATTTCAACGGTCCTGTTTTCAACGTCGCGGGGGCCTATTGTGATCCTTAACGGCACTCCCTTGAACTCATATTCTGCGAATTTCCATCCGGGCTTATGGGTATCCCTGTTATCGTACTTTACTGTGACTCCCCTTTTTTCAAGAGCTTTTTTAATCGGGTCAACTACTGCGGAAATCAGGTTCAGCTGCTCTTCATTCTTAAATACCGGGACAATCGCCACCTGTATCGGCGCCAGCTTCGGAGGCAGTACCAGCCCGTTATCGTCGGAATGAGCCATCACCAGGGCTCCCATCAGTCGGGTTGAAACTCCCCATGAAGTAGCCCATACATATTCAAGCTGGTTTTCCTTCGTCAGGTACTTAACATCGAATGCCTTGGCAAAATTCTGTCCCAGGAAATGTGAAGTGCCGGCCTGCAACGCTTTACCATCCTGCATTAAAGCTTCAATTGCATAGGTTTCAATTGCGCCTGCAAACCTTTCCCCCGGTGATTTTACCCCCTTCAGAACAGGGATGGCCATCCAGTTCTCGGCAAAATCAGCATAAACACCCAGCATGGTTTCTGCTTCCCTTACGGCCTCCTCTTGCGTTGCATGCGCTGTATGGCCTTCCTGCCAGAGAAACTCAGCAGTGCGAAGGAACAAACGGGTGCGCATTTCCCAGCGTACTACGTTGGCCCACTGGTTGTACAATATCGGAAGGTCCCGGTATGATTTTATCCAGTTCCTGTATGTATCCCAGATAATGGTTTCCGAAGTCGGGCGAATGATCAGTTCTTCTTCAAGTTTCGCATCCTCATCAACAACGATGCCTTTGCCGTCGGGAGAATTCTTCAGGCGGTAATGAGTAACCACAGCGCACTCTTTTGCAAACCCTTCCACATGACTGGCCTCTTTGCTGAAAAAGGATTTCGGGATGAAAATGGGAAAATACACATTTGAATGCCCGGTGTCCTTGAATTTTTTATCCAGGATAGCCTGAATTTTTTCCCAGATGGCATAACCGTACGGTTTTATAACCATACAACCTCTTACTGCTGAGTTTTCGGCCAAATCGGCCTTGATTACCAGATCATTATACCATTGGGAATAATTTTCTGCACGGGATGGAAAATCTTTAGCCATTAATAGTTTGGTATGATATTTGCTGTTTTTACTATGTCTTATATTTAGGCAAAAATACGTAAAATTGAATTATAAAGGAACCAAAACCATGAAAAGAGCAGCATTTATCGCAGTGATCATCAGCCTTCTGATGAGTGCCTGCAAAACTCAACAGCAGGCAGTTTCGGTAAATAACGACGATGTTTATTCCACTCCTTCGAGGCAAAAAAGCAAACCGGCAATCCCGCCTGCAGCCAACCAGGATCTTACATCAGCCCTGGCTGCAGACCAAACAGCGGTGGCCCACGACAGTCTTAAAGCAAAAGCTGCGACTCTCGATTACAGCGATGTTTCGTATTCCGACAGGATACAGAAATTCCAGCATCCCCAGAGCAATACAAGTTATTACAGCGGCACTTCCGCTGATTCCACCGCACCTTGCTGCAGCAATGTCAATATAAACCTGGGTTACGGAGGAGGTTATAACGACTGGGGGTCATCATTCTCGTTCGGTTTTGGTTTCGGATACGGAATGGGTTACGGATGGGGTTATCCGTATTATTGGGATTATCCCTACTGGTGGTACTACCCGTATTATGGCCCTTATTGGGGGGGGTATTATCCATATTATAATGAAGGCGGATATTACAATTCCTATTACGGCCCAAGGCAGAGTGTTACAAGGAACACTGCCTCTTCACCCGATGGCCGGGGAATGCCTGCTAATACTCCTGCAACCAGGGGCCAGGGGAATGTTACAACAACCGCCGGCACAAGAGGGGTCCCGCCTTCATCGGTACGCGCGACCAGCCAGAATGCACTTCCAACCCGTTCCACAGACCCTGTTACAACACAGCGCAAGCCCCCTTCAGGCCAGGAACGTTACCATTATTCACGTCCTCCCGGCGAACGCCAGGGAGCCAACACCAGGAATACCGGACAAGGCAGTGTAAACCGTGAAACCAGGCAGCAGCCGGCTCCAAGATACACACAACAAGGTTCGGTCCCTGCACAGCGTCAAACCCAGGTTCAGAATTACACACCGGGCAATTACAGGCAGGCACGTTCAAGCCAGGAATACATCAACCCCAGGATTCAGGCACAGAAGGCTGCAAGCCGGGCTACCTCAGCTTACGGTAACCGCAGCGGAGGATATTCCACATCCGGCACAGGGAGAACAGTAACGGGAGCAGGCAATTCTTCAGGCTCAACAAGAAGTTTCTCACCCTCGGGTGGTTTTACCCCCAGTCATTCATTCTCACCCTCGGGCGGCTCACGTTCAGGAGGAGGCGGCTACAGCGGTGGAGGTGGTGGCGCACGTTCAGGCGGCGGTGGTGGCAGCAGTGGCGGTGGCGGTGGCGCACGTTCAGGCGGCGGTGGCGGCAGCAGTGGCGGTGGCGGCGGCGGTCATTCCGGCGGAGGCGGCGGAGGCGGAAGAAGGTAATCCATTCGTATCATTCCTTTACTAAAAATACTACAACCATGAAAAAGCTGATAGTGATAACCATATCAATTTTCATCGCAAGCGCAGCCTTCTCCCAGACCGCTGCTGATGTACTCAGGTACTCAAGGATCTATTACAGCGGAACGGCAAGGTTCGTGGGTACAGGAGGAGCCTTCGGCGCAGTAGGTGCAGATTTTTCGGCCCTCTCGGTGAACCCTGCAGGCATAGGCCTATACCAGGGTTCTGAATTCTCAATGACCATCGCCCCCTCCGTTGAAGGTGTGAGAACCGACTATCTAAGCCAGATGAACACTACCAATGTGGTTAACGTGGGAATGGGGAGCATGGGCTTCGTATTCACATTCAAACCTCCCGTTAAAACCGGCTCATTCTTCAACTTTAATGTTGGGATAGGAATGAACCGTGAAAATGACTTCAATTCTTCATTCTCTATCTCAGGCCCCAACCATTCAAGCTCAATGCTGAATGTTTATACCGACAAATTAAACAAATACGGGGGCATTCCTTCAGATTACCCCTTCGAAATCGGACCTGCCTATGATGCATCGCTAATATATTACGACAGCACTTCAAGAAAATATACAAGTGACCAGCCCCACGGAGGAGCCTACCAGTCCAAACAGGTTACAACCTATGGATCCATCAATGAATTTGACATCACCATGGGAGGGAATATAGGTGATAAGTTATATTTCGGGTTGACCTTCGGTGTGCCTTTTATCCGCTATTATGAAAATTCCACATACTCCGAGAAGGATAACGGGGACTCTATACCATATTTCAAATCCATGTATTATGATTACCACCTTGAAACACACGGAACCGGTTTCGTTATCAAGGGAGGCGTTATCTACCGCCCTCTAAAATGGATGCGTTTAGGGGTGGCCATTCACTCTCCCACCTGGTATCCAAACATGTACGACCACTGGTACTCAGCAACCACTGCCAATTACGACTCGGTTCTGAACAATAATACCCAGAATTCACCTGTTGGAGATTATTACTACTACATGCGCACCCCCTTCAGAGCTATAGGCAGCCTGGCATTCATTATCGGGAATTACGGTCTTATCACCGGTGAATATGAATATGTGAACTATTCCCAGGCTAAGTTAAATTCATCAGGCTATGCATATTCCGATGTAAACAATGAAATTAAAAGCAGCTTTCAGTCGTGGGGCAATATCCGCGTTGGTACCGAATGGAGAATATACGACTTCAGGGTCAGAGCCGGGGCTGCCTATTACAGCAATCCTTATACCCAGTCAGGGATAGGCGGGGGACGTTATACACTTTCGGGCGGACTAGGTTACAGGATCAAACATTTCTATGCAGATGTAACCTACCAGTGGGCGCAAACCAAGGAAGAATATTACCTTTATAATTATGCAGGGATGGTTCCATCGACCAATACCCTCACAACAAGTACAGTCCTCACAACTATCGGCTTCAGGTTTTAAGGACGCCCTGATTTAATCCGGTTTAATCCAGCCTTGGCCTTCTGGCTAAGGCTGTTTTTATAATCGGCCGGCTTGCAGGCCAGGCAAACATGGTATGCGCTGTCGGCCCTGACAAGGTCTCCCCTGTTTTCATAAATAAGTCCCATCTGCAGGGCCGAAGCTGCAGCAAAATACCAGGGATCCTTCCTGCCTCTCTGTATGGTCAGCCTGTAATAAGACAAGGCCTTGTCGGGATTCCCCGATTCGTGGTAAACCCTGCCCAAACGGTAAGAATATTCCACAAAATCCTTCTTTGAAAAAAGGAAGGTTCTTGTGGGCCGGTTCAGCAATTCGTCAAGGGCCCTGCTGTAATATCCCCCATCAAAAAGAAGTCTTGACTTCAGCAGGACCAGGTTGGGCAACTGTTTTGACTGGGCTTCACGAATAGCCTGCCGGTCTTCCTCCCCGCCTGCGTTTCCTGAGCTCAACACTTTCGTCATGGCTTTTTCGTACCCGCTGGTGTCACCGCTTATGAACTCCAGCCAGCCAACTTTCTGCCATGCCGACTGTACATAATTTATCCCCCTGAAATGATCGGTGAAATACAAAAAATGGCTCATTGCGGAAGTATCCAGTTTGTTCATCCTGGCCATGCCTTCCATGAAATCGAGGTAGTAAAAAGAAAATGAATAGGCATCCCGGGTCCTTTGCCTGAGAAGGTCAAGTGCCTGTTCATTCAAACCGTTTTTCATCAGGATGTTAGCCCTGGCAAACGTAATAAGAGGGCTTTGCTGCTTGTTGTTCTGCTGAAAAATTTCAAAGATCTTCAAGGCTTCGCTTTTGTTTTTTGTAAGGTTTGTGCTAACCATGGCCAGGTATAAAAGGGCCTGGGGCCGGTACTGGCTGTACAGGACATCAGGCCCGTTATAATCAGCCACCGATCGGAGCTCCCGTAAACCCTGGCTTACCGACCCGTCCACCCCCATCAGGTTGGCGATCCACTTATAGCTGTCGGGAACTATGCCTCCGATTACATGGGTGATCCCAAGGCCGATGTAATTCGGTATAAAATCAGGATAATTCTTTTCATTTTCGGTAAAGTAATGATGCGCCTTGCGAATCCTCAGCGCAGCCTGGGTGTAATCACCGAATTTCATCTCGACCGAAGCCAGCTGAAGATTAGCCTCGCCCAGGCAGAAATTGAAAAACGGGGATGTTTTATACCCTTCTTCAAGCACCTCAATCCTGGCAAGGAACAAGGGTTTTATCCTGTCATACTGCTTCCGTTCTTCGCCTATGAAAAGAGTAAGGAAATCAATGTAGTTCTCGAGGTAGACAGGTACAAGGTTTGAAGGGTCAGATGTTTTTTCGGCCGCAATGAGCTGCCGGGCATCGGCAAAATGCAGATTCATTATCGACTGGTATGCCTTCTGGCAATTCTGGGAATATTGAAACTGGGCGGATAAAGAAAGTGAGGAAAACAAAAAGGCCCAGCTTAGAAGCAAAATCTTGCTCAACCGGGCCTTTTGTCTTTTATGATGGGTGAACATCAACGCACTGTTTTCACAATTTCATCGTCAACAAGGATTCTTCCGCAATATTCACAAACAATGATCTTTTTATGCATCCTGATATCGAGCTGATGCTGGGGAGGTATTTTATTGAAACATCCGCCGCAGGCATCGCGTTCTATCTGTACCACGGCCAGTCCGTTCCTGGCATTTTTACGAATCCTGGTGTAAGCTGTCAACAGCCTTTCCTCTATATATTTCCTGTTCTTTTCGGAATTCGTGATCAGGTCCTGCTCTTCCTTTTCGGTTTCTGCAATAATATCATCAAGCTCATTCTTCTTGATCTCCAAATCGCTCTTACGGTCGGAAAGCAATTTCTGGTACCTGTCTATCTCTTCCTTCTTCAGTTCGAGAGAAGCCTGGAATTCCTTGATGCGTTTCTCGGCAAGCTGGATCTCAAGATTCTGGAATTCGATTTCCTTTGTAAGTGAGTCGTATTCCCTGTTGTTCCTGACATTCATCTGCTGATCTTCGTATTTCTTGATCAGGGCATGACAATCCTTGATGAAAGTCTTTTTCTCGGTTATCGATTTCTCAACAGCAACAGTTTCAAGTATGTAATTCTCCACACGGGTTTCCAAACCTGCGATCTCATCCTCAAGGTCCTGTACTTCCAG
>JBAXBP010000025.1:0-29818 GCA_037141915.1 Bacteroidota bacterium
GTAAATATCCACGCTGGCAAGTCCGCAGTGGTCCGTCTTAGATTAACAAAAAAGTCTGATGGCCTTAAGGTCAGGCCCTTTGGGAAAACATTCGATGAAATTTTTGATAACAGGCTTCGTGAAGCCGATGAATTTTACAGGTCGGTCACTCCTCCGTCAATAAGTGAAGATGCCGCCAACGTGATGAGGCAGGCCATCGCCGGCATGCTCTGGAGCAAGCAGTTTTTTTTCTTCGATGGAGACAACTGGCTTGACGAGCATCAGTCCAACCCCCTCCACAAAGGTTTCCGGCAGAGCAGGAACTTCGAATGGTACCATATGCTCAACGAGGATATCATCTCTATGCCCGATAAATGGGAGTACCCCTGGTATGCGGCCTGGGACCTGGCTTTTCACACTCTCCCTATCGCTATCGTGGACCCGGATTTCGCCAAGAACCAGATGCAGTTAATGCTCAGCGGCTTATACCTTCATCCCAACGGGCAGATGCCTGCCTATGAATGGAACTTCAGTGATGTGAACCCTCCTGTACATGCCTGGGCGACACTCTTCCTGCACTTCTCACAAAAAGCATTGACAGGGGAAACGGATGTGGATTTCCTGAAAACGACCTTTAATAAGCTGCTGCTGAATTTTACCTGGTGGATCAACCGCAAAGACCGCTTTGGAAAGAATGTGTTTGAAGGCGGATTTCTTGGTCTCGATAATATCGGGGTTTTCGACCGCTCTGCGCCTCTTCCAACCGGTGGCCACCTGGAACAGGCCGATGGAACAGCCTGGATGGCTCTTTTCAGCCAGAACATGTTAGAGCTGGCAGCGGAACTTTCAGTTCATGATCCCAACTACGAGAGCATGGTCATAAAATTCATGGAACACTTCTATTATATTGCAGCATCCATGAACCATCCCGGCGAGGACAGCATGTGGGACGAGGAGGATGGCTTTTATTATGATCTGCTTAGGCTTCCCGATGGCAGTGCAAGAAGGCTCAAGGTGCGTTCAATGGTAGGGCTCCTGCCTTTATGTGCCACCACCGTGATCGAGGAAGCGCAAAGGAAGCAGGTACCAAAGGCGATAGCGCGACTTGCAGAACGCCTGCGCAGGATGCCAGAGCTTCTCCAGACCATCCACCCCACAGGGCCCGGTCACTTTGGCATTGCTGAACGAGGGATCATTTCCCTTGTAAATCCTGAGCGACTGCGCAGGATACTTACAAAGATGCTCGACGAGAACGAATTCCTTGGCCCTCACGGTATTCGCTCCCTTTCAAAGTTCCACGAAAAGAATCCTTACATCCTCAATTTCGGAGGACAGGAATACAGGGTCGATTATCTGCCTGCCGAGTCGAATAATGGCATGTTCGGGGGAAACTCGAACTGGAGGGGACCTGTTTGGATGCCTGTGAACACCATGATCATAAGAGCGCTTCAGCAATTCTATCTCTACTATGGCGACAATTTCAAGATCGAATGTCCTACAGGATCAGGCCAACTAATGAACCTTTTCGAGGTCAGCAGGGAGATTGCCAACCGTATTGCAAGTACCTTCCTTCGCGACGAACATGGCCGCAGGCCGGTATATGGCGGCACTGAGAAGTTCCAGGCTGATCCGCAATGGAAAGACTACCTGCTGTTTTATGAATACTTCCATGGCGATAATGGCGCCGGGCTGGGTGCAAGCCACCAGACAGGCTGGACCGGTATCGTTGCCAAGATCATTGAGCTTTATGGGTTTATGGATCCCGAAAAAGCGCTTGAAGTTGGCAGAAATGCGGCATTCGTAAAGGGTGCAGGAAAAAAGAAGAAGCAATAACATGGAGATACGATCAGAAACCATAGAAAATATGATGAAAGCGATAACAGTAGAACCAAAAAAGCCGGGAACCGCAAGGTTTATGGATATGCCGGAACCGGATATGCATGATGGATCCATCCTGGTAGAAGCCGTTGCAGTTGGAGTTTGCGGTACCGATGTCGAAATTGTTGAAGGGAAGTATGGCTGGGCCCCTCCGGGCCAGCAGCATCTTATCCTGGGACATGAATCCCTTGGCAGGGTTATAGATCCCGGCACTGCAGGCGGTTTTAAAAAAGGTGACCTGGTTGTTGGGATTGTGCGTCGACCTGACCCCGTTCCTTGTCCGAATTGTGCTGTTGGGGAATGGGACATGTGCCGTAACGGACTGTATACCGAGAGGGGGATAAAAGAGATCCACGGTTTCATGTCGGAACGCTGGAGGATAGAGCCTGAATACGCAATAAAAGTTGATTCTTCATTAGGTATTCTTGGTGTTCTGCTTGAACCCACTACAGTTGTAACGAAAGCCTTGGAACAGATAGGTATGATAAGCCGCCGTTCATTCTGGGAGCCTTCAAGGGTGCTGGTTACAGGTGCAGGTCCGATAGGGCTGCTGGCAGCGTTGAGTCTGAAAATCTGGGGTGTTGAAGAAATACATGTCCTCGACAGGATGGAGTCGGGCTCCAAACCTGACCTGGTAAGAGAACTGGGCGCTACCTATCACTCAGGGAATGTTGGCGATATAGGATTTGAGCCCGACGCAATTGTTGAATGTACAGGAGTCGGAACGGTGATTGAAGCTTGTATTCAGCAATTAGCTGCAAATGGAATTTTATGTCTGACAGGTGTTGGCCATGGAGGTCATATGACAAAGGCCGGGACTGCTGATATGGCTGCTTCTGCAGTCTTAAGAAACACTGTGATTGTTGGTAGCGTGAACGCAAATAAACGCCAATGGTACAGGGCTGGTCAGACTTTAGCCAAAGCCGACCGTCAGTGGCTGGCAAAACTCATCAGCAGGCGGGAAAAACCTGAGGATTTTATGAATGCACTCCAAAGAAAACCGGATGACATAAAGGTTGTTATCCGGTTTTCGGAAGTATAAGCAGAATTTTCTGTGGCTCTTATGAAGATTATTAATACTATTTTCAATTGTATGCAACAAATTCGGGTTTTGAAGTTTCTGGTTCTTCTGTTTATAACCCTGCTTGGTATTGCCTGCTCCACGCCCGGCTCAAAACAACTTGTATTTGTCGGAACTTATACCGGCAGGGGAAGCGATGGCATCTATGCGTACCGTTTCAATCCTGCAAACGGAGACTTGAAACCGATTGGCCTTGTTGCTAAAACAGAGAATCCGTCTTTTATCACAATTGATCCTGCAGGACAATTTCTTTATTCAGTCAATGAGACAGATTCTTTTCAACACAAACCCGGCGGGGCAGTAAGCGTATTTGCAATCAATAAGGGATCTGGTAAATTATCATTGCTTCAGCAAATCTCTTCACTCGGCGCCGCCCCGGCTCACCTGTCCCTGGATCAATCGGGCCGTTACCTGATGGTGGCAAACTACAACGGTGGTAATGCAGCTGTGTTCCCGGTTGGCAGGGATGGTAAACTTGGTCAGCAAACAGCATTCAATCAAGATGCCGGGTCTGGCCCGAATGCAAACCGGCAGGCAGGACCGCATGCTCATTTTATCCAGGCAACCAACGACAACCGGTATGTCATGATAGCCGATCTTGGAATTGACAAAGTCTTAAAATTCCGGTTCAATGCTGATAATGGTAAACTTATACCTGCGGATTCCGGGTTCGTTAACCTGAACCCCGGTTCAGGACCGAGACATCTTGCTTTTTCTCCTTCGGGGAAATTTGTCTACGTTTTGAATGAGTTAAACTCAACCATTACATGGTTTTCATTTGAATCAGAAGCAGGCATGATGCAAAAAAAGCAGACCATTTCAACTCTCCCGGCAAGCTTCATGGGTGAAAACACAGCTGCAGAAATAGCTGCAGATGCAAAAGGCAGATTTCTTTATGTATCAAACAGGGGTGATAACAGTATCGGGCTTTTTAAAATTAATTCCGAAGAGGGAAGTTTAACACCTGTTGAGTGGGTTTCGACCGGAGGTAAGACCCCTCGCAGTTTTGCTATTGATCCGACCGGGCAATGGCTCTTTGCTGCAAACCAGGATTCGGATAATATTGTTCTCTTCAGGATCGATCAGGCCAGCGGACAACTGAGTCAAACATCTCAAACGGTCAAATTAATTTCTCCTGTTTGCATAAAATTCATGATGCATGAATGACGTGAATGATCTTAAATACCGCGTCCAGTTTTTTGTTGCCGAATTTATCGGTACGGCTTTACTATTGCTCTGCGGTCTCTCCCTGGTCATTATAATGTTCGGCAACGGCAGTCCTTTAGGGCAGTTGATTCCGAATGTTAAAGTAAGACAAATGATTACCGGTTTCCTGTTTGGATCCATAGGGGCATCGATTGCATTATCCCCGATAGGAAAAGTCAGCGGGGCGCATATCAACCCTGCAGTTACGATGGTATTCCTGCTGTTTCGTAAGATTGAACCACGCCTGGCAATCACATATATATTGGCGCAATTGACCGGTGCGGTTGTTGGCTGCCTGCCACTCATGCTATGGGGTGATATGGGGCGTAGTGTTTTGTTCGGTGCCACGGTCCCGGGCGAAGGATACTCCGTTGGAATCGTTCTTACTGGCGAGGTTATTACAACTTTTGCCCTTGTCTCACTTCTTGTAATTTTCATCGGATTCAGAAATCTCCGGCAGTTCACCCCGTTTATGATCCCTTTTCTTTATGCCATAATGGTTCCCCTGGAAGCGGCAATCTCAGGAACCAGCACTAATCCTGCACGCAGCCTCGGTCCTGCCGTTATTTCAGGAGAATGGCAGGGCTGGTGGATATATTGGGTTGGCCCGCTTACCGGGGCATTCCTGGCAAGCCTTGCCTGCAGCTTGCTTGCAAAGCGTATCACCGTAGCCAAGCTGTATTATTTCGACAGCCATAATGAAGGGGATAAACTACTTCGAAGGAGTAATCCTGATCGTGTAAAGAGGTTCAATACTCAGTGATAAGTATTGTCCCTGATTCGAAAGAGCTGTAATTTTAATTTTCTTTATGTGCCGTTGTCAGGACTTAAATATTAAGATTTTATACTCTCTAAACTTAAAGCAAAAGCACTATGAAAGTAATTATCGTTGGAGGAGTAGCCGGAGGTGCATCGTGCGCAGCACGTCTCCGCAGGTTAGATGAAAACGCCGAGATCCTGATGGTCGAACGCGGACCCTATGTTTCTTATGCAAACTGCGGATTACCTTATCATGTTGGCGGATCCATTGAAAAAGAATCCAGTCTCCTGGTGGCAACGGAACAGCTGTTCCGTAACCAGTTTTCAATCGATTGCAGAACGAACTGCGAAGCGATCAGCATCTCACCGGAGAAAAAGACAGTGGAACTTAAGAATCACCTGACGGGTGAAGTTACAACCGAGACATACGACAAGCTCGTCCTTTCACCGGGAGCAGCGCCTATCCGTCCGCCCCTTCCCGGTATCGATCTTCCGGGAGTATTCTCTGTAAGGACGGTTCCCGACGCACGACATATCCGTGAATGGCTTGACAGGGATACTGACCAGGCTGATGTCCCTAATGCAAATACCGGGATAGACACGATCTCAAAACCAAAGCGCGCAGTTGTTGTCGGCGGTGGCTTTATTGGCCTCGAGATGGTGGAAAACTTTATGCACCTCGGAATGGAAGTCACTCTTATCGAGAAACTCAACCAGGTTATGCCTCCGCTCGATCCTGAGATGGCATGCCTGGTAGAACGGTATATGGTAAAGCATGGTGTTCATCTTGAACTTAATGACGGCGTCGCTGGATTTCGTAAGTCGGTTTCCGGATCTTTGGAAGTTCTCACTGAATCGGGAAACATACATCCGGCAGATATCGTGATCCTCGCTATAGGCGTGCGCCCGGAAACTGCATTGGCGAAAAATGCAGGGCTTGAGATCGGTAAACGGGGAGGCATCCGCGTTGATGAGCATATGCGTACTTCAGATCCCAATATCTTCGCTGTCGGAGATGCTGTCGAAGTAAAGGATTTCGTTACGGGGAAATGGACACTTATTCCTCTCGCCGGACCCGCAAACCGCCAGGGCCGTATCGCAGCTGATGTGATAGCAGGCCGCGATGCCCGATTCAGGGGCACCCAGGGCACTTCCATTTGCCAGATCTTCGAGGCCACGATCGCACAAACCGGTGCGAGCGAAAAACTTCTGAAGATGGTTGGTGATAATGATTACGAGAAAATATACCTCTACCCTAATTCGCATGCGGGTTATTACCCAGGCGCCAAAATGATGGTCATTAAATTCCTGTTCAGGAAATCCAACGGGCTCGTACTGGGAGCCCAGGTGTTGGGTGAGGATGGTGTTCCCAAGAGGATAGATTCCTTTGCGATGGCTATACAGATGGGATGTACGATTTACGACTTGGAAGAGTCTGAACTGAGCTACGCACCTCCTTACGGAAGCGCAAAAGATCCTGTCAACTTTGCCGGGATGGTTGCCGCTGACATCCTTCGAGGCGATATGCCGGTTTGTCATTGGGACTGCCTCAGCGACGGTTTTCTCCTTGATGTGCGTAATCCCCAGGAACTTGAGGTAGAGTCAGTCCCGGGTGCCTTCAACATCCCTCTGCCGCAACTCCGGTCCCGCCTGGGTGAACTTCCCCGTGAAAGGGAAATCCTCGTTATTTGCCGTTCTGCACAGCGGGCCTACTACGCAACGAGAATCCTCTTACAGAATGGATTCAGGGCAAAGAATATTTCAGGCGGAATGCTTTCACGTTCCCATTGTATCCAAAAGTGAAATTTTTTGGCGTCAACGTTTCCTGGCTTTCAGGATATATGGCCTGATTTAATTGGAGATGAATCATGAATGTAAAATCAAATAATGATGGTCAGCAGGGAGCGGGTGCCCTGCCAGGCTTACTTCGCCGATATTTCCCAATCCTTGATTGGGGAGCTTCATATTCACGCAAGACGTTTTCAAGCGACCTGATCGCCGCAGTAATCGTTTCGATCATGCTGATACCCCAGTCCCTGGCTTATGCGATGATGGTGGGACTTCCGGCACAGGTCGGGCTTTATGCTTCGATGGTGCCTCTCCTGCTCTATGCTGTCTTTGGCACTTCCCGCGCACTGGCTGTAGGTCCGGTGGCGGTGGCGAGTCTCATGACAGCGGCGGCTGCCACACAGGTCGCTGCACAGGGAAGCGCCGAATACCTGGGAGCCGTCATTGCGCTCTCTCTGGTTACCGGCCTCCTGCTGATAGTCATGGGAATCTTCAGGATGGGGTTTTTAGCAAACTTTCTAAGTCACCCGGTGATCTCGGGCTTCATCACAGCCGCAGCCATACAGATAGGGACTGGCCAGTTCGCCCCTCTTCTTGGCATCCGCGGGCATGGGGAAAATCTTATGGATCTGCTGATCTCCATGGTGCCGAACCTTGCCGGGATAAATCCATATACAGCCGCCATAGGCCTCGCTTCCCTGGCTTTTCTCTATTGGGTGCGCCTGGGACTTAAACCCTTCCTTCGTGGCATAGGAATCGGAGAAAGGCTTGCCGACATCCTTGCAAAAGTTGGCCCAGCTATCGCCATCGTTGCAACCACGATTGCTGTGTGGGGCTTCGGCCTTGCCGATCGCGGTGTGGCAATCGTCGGACTTGTCCCGAAAGGACTGCCCCGGTTTGCCATACCACCGGTACAGCCATCACTCTGGACTACCATTCTTGTCCCTTCTCTGCTGATCTGTATCGTAGGCTATGTGGAATCCATCTCTGTCGCACTGACACTCGCCGCCAAACGCCGGCAGCGCGTCGATCCTAACCAGGAAATGATCGCATTGGGCATTTCCGATGTCGGCTCAGCGATATCGGGCGGTTTTCCTGTCACCGGTGCCCTTTCACGCTCGGTCGTGAACTTTGATGCGGGTGCACAGACCCCTGCTGCAGGCGCATTTACAGCGGTTGGAGTAGCACTTGCCACAATGTTCCTGACACCTTTGCTGTTCTTCCTGCCAAAAGCCGTACTTGGCGCCACAATTATCGTCGCTGTGCTTTCACTGGTGGATATAAGAGCGCTCAAACGTACCTGGTTCTATTCTAAAGCCGATTTTACTGCCATGACAGCCACCATCCTGATGACCTGGGTGGAAGGCGTTGAAGTGGGACTGGTAGTCGGCGTGGCACTTTCGATTTTCCTCCATCTCTATAGCACTTCCCGCCCTCATATAGCGGTCGTTGGACAAATTCCGGGAACTGCGCATTTCCGGAACGTTACACGCCATACTGTGGTTACCGATCCCGGGATCCTGTCTCTCAGGGTAGACGAAAGTCTTTATTTCCCTAACGCCCGTTTTCTTGAAGACATCGTCAATGATTCCGTTGCAGCCAACCCGGATATCCGTCATATTATCCTGGAGTGTCCTGCGGTTAACACTATAGACAGTTCTGCACTCGAAAGCCTCGAAGCCATCAACCACCGTCTCAAAGATGGCGGGATCACGTTCCATCTTTCGGAGGTCAAAGGCCCGGTGATGGACCGCCTTAAACGCTCGCATTTCCTCGAAGAACTTACCGGAAAGGTATTTCTCACCCAATATGATGCTGTGTCAAGCATCAATCCTGAACTGGCACAACAAACCCGCGAAGCAAAATTTAGTCCCGGAAGATCTCGTTCCTTTTGAAAAAAATCCAGTAAAAAAACAGAATGGCAATGATTGCTTTAAAACCAATTATGGGTTACTGCTTTCATTTGCTTTATTCCCCGTGTCGGGGGAATCAGGCAAAGCCCTGACATGTATATCCTGCTGCTGAAATGGTATCTCTATTCCATGTTCTCTGAAAAGTACATCGATGGCAAGGATGAGATCACTCTTTACATCAAACCCAATATCGAAATGCGCCACCCAGAATTTTAAGCTCAGGTCGACTGAACTGCTGCCGAATTTATTGGCAAGGACAAAGGGCTGAGGATCTTTCAAAATACGGTCATCTTTAAGCATAAGGTCAAATAAAAGCCGTTTGACTTTATCGAGTTCGGTTCCGTAAGCAACTCTAAGCAACAGTTCAAACCTTCTCCTGCTGTTACCCAGGGTCCAGTTCACCAGTTGCTGATTTAAAATATCCCCATTGGGGATGATCACATCGGCCCCATCCCAGGTGGTCACCACACTGCTCCTGATCCCGATCGATTTCATTCTTCCGGTTTGCCCTGCGAATTCCACGATGTCACCCACATTAACAGGTTTTTCGAACGCGATGACAAGACCGCTGATCAGGTTATTGACAAGGGATTGCAAACCAAAACCTATACCCACGCTCATGGCGCCGAGGATGATGGCGAACCGGTCCATCGGGATTCCTGCAGCAATAAACGCCACAATAACCCCTGCAGTGATTATTACAATCCTTATCAGTACAAGCCAGTTGCCAAGTCCTCCTTTTTTTGATCTTTTTGTTATGGTTACATTCTCAGAACCAAGGAACATGACAACCCTGGAAAGGAGGCCCGACAGGAAAATTACCAGGAAAAATATCAGGATACTTTGATAATTAAACGAAAACTTACCAATCGTACGGGTGACTGTCAGGGAATTGTGAAAGGGTTCAAACATGGTTTGGAAATAATATGTATTCCGTCCGATAAGCATTAACCAACCAGCAAAACATAGAAGATAATAAACCAGTGGAATCTCTTTTATGCTGTTTTCATCGGGGAACGAACGTTTTTTCCCTTCCGATCCGAGATAAAAATAATAGGAAATCAGGAGGGTTTCGTTTGCAAGGTGAGCAGACCAATAGAGCAGATAAACGAGAATAACCGCAAACAACCCATTGGTCATCATTATTTTGGAAAGGTTGAGCCCGCCGGCAAGAGTATAATAAACGGCAAAAAACTGCAATAAGGTCATCACTGCAATTGCAACAAGGATTACTTTCTCCTTCATGTCTTTCTTCCTTTTTGTGAAAAGGAAGAAAACACCTGCCATCAATCCTGAACTGCTTAATATAAGCATGCTCCACATTTCAAATAATGAATGCCGCAGGATCATGTTGCTAATCAATGCAAGAATGAACAACAGGATGAAAAACAGCCAGGCATTAAACCAGAAGCGGGTCAATGATTGCCTTATTATTAATGAAAGAGCAATTGAGCAGATGACCCAGGTAATCCCGCTGAATATAAACGGGGGCAAGGGGAGGAAAAACTGGAAAATGGTGAAGCCGAGAAGAATTGCAGAAGTTCCCGCGTTTTTTAACAAATGCCCGGTTTCGATGTGGTGAGCATGACTACTTTCTTTGATCACCTTTCTTCTCAGTATAACCAGGTATAAATAAATACCCAATGTAAACAGGAGCATCAGGATAAGTTCTTCAATATGATTTACGATATAAAAGAAAAGGACAAGGCGCGCTTTACTAAGGGAGTAGCTTATAATCTCCGAACCAGGTTTTTTATTCACCAGGTTTTGCCCGAATGTTCCGAATTCATTTGTCCTGAATTGTTCAAATACTTTTGCATGCAAGGCTTCGGTTTGACCAATATCTGATTCCAGTCCGAATTTGAGCAGGTTCACCTGGATCTCAAGTTCCTGAATGCTGTCCAATGAGGATTTAAGGGTCCTGTTAACAGGTTCTATGTCCTTAGTTAAAAAATTTAGTTTCTGGTAGTAACTCGCAATGGAAATAGAATCAAGCGGGACCATGTATAAAATACTGTCCATGGCCAGGGAATCCAGAATTGACTGAGCCCGTCCTAATGACCTGTGGTAAATTACTATTTGATTCAGGCGGTTGTTCGTGCTGTTTAACAGCTCCTTCAGGAGCCTGGAGGTAGTAACCAGGTTAAGAATCGTTTGAATGCTGTCCCTGTTGGTTATAACACCATCCACAGCCAGCACTTTCCATGCTGTTAACTGATGAAGTTCGTCCCTGATCTCATGATATTTGAAGCCTGCCCTTAGGAAATTCCTTGCTTCCTCAATTTCATTTTTAATAAGGAAAAAGTTCCTGCTTTGTTTGAGGACTAATTGGTGTTGCTGGTAGTTTGCAAAACTTTGTCGTAATCCTTTATTGGCCAGGTCTTTCGTTTTCGATAATAATGGATTTTTATCAGGGTTCTGAATAATGGACGAATCGGCCGGACGTATGGCTGTCAGGGCAAAACCGTTTAAAAAGAAAACGAGAAACAGGGATAAAACAAATCTGATTTTCATACGGTGATGGATTTGCAAGAATTTCTCTACCAATACTTTTAAAACGTCTCGTTCAGGTTGAAGAAAATTCCTTTCGTTCCGTCGGCTCCAAAGCCGAAATCAACGCAAAGGTTTGAAAGCGTTTTCCTGCTGAACATTACCCTTAATCCGACACCTGCCGCGGGATCATAATACTGGAAAAGTTTACGGACTCCATCATCGGAACTGGCAGTCGTGACATTTAAAAATACGACTCCGCCTAAAATACCCGAATACGGGCTGATTGGGAACCTGTATTCGGTTTCCGCGTATAGGAAATTTACGCCCCTGATGCTGCCCTGTATATACCCCCTCCCTGCCCGGTTGTACATATCCCAGCAAAGTGCAGGCAATCCAAGGTAAGGAACCGTGCCTTTCTCACAGAACTGGCCCAGGTACCAGAAACCGATCAGGTGGTCGGGCCTGCGTTTTGAAAAACTGATATAGGTTCTGAACTCGGTAGTTAACATAAGGCTGTTTTTTGAACTGCCAAGGAAAGAAAAATTTGGCCTGAAGGCAAGGTTTGCCATATATCCTTTTGTAGGGCGGATGGTATTATCACGGCTGTCGAGCAAAACTTCAAGGCTGAGGCCCGACATGACATAGCTTGTCGGGTCAAAACCGTGATCGGTGCTGTATTTATAATTACTTGTTTCCTGGGGCGGGACACTGTCGGTGCGATTGTGATCAACGATGTTGTAAAAATCATCAAGGCAATATCCTATTCCGAAATACCAGTTCCTGGCAAACCTGAAAAAAAACGTCTCATAAAGCCTGATGTATTCATAATTCAGGGGCTGGGCATCGGGAGGCAGTGAAGCAGTCGATCCTCCGTCATTAAACACAATTCCCCTGTTGGTATGCATTTTGATCCCTGTACCCAGGCCGTAAGTGGGCTGTGAAAAAACAAGGTACCTCCAGTCGCCACGTAATATATATTTGGAATTTTCGGTGATGATGTTGCTTCTTACTGTAAGAATTGTCTGCTCGGCAGTAGTGAAATTAACAGCGGCGCATACCGAAGAGACGGGAGTAGTGACGGGGTCTCCAAGGGTAATCGCCATGGTTGTCCCCACCCCGATCAGCATCCCATAGGCAGGATTATACCCGATAAAGGGAGTGGTGGCAAAATAGGGCTTCCTTATCTGGACAGGTTTAAACGTAATGCTGTCACGTTTTGCACGATTCGCTTTTTTTACAAAAATGCTGAATACGTCATCCTGCTTAAATGTTTTCTCTGTCGTTTGGGCGTATATCGTGGTATGCTGTATAAGAAATAAAATCAACAGAATGATTACACCCCACGGTTTCCTCTTAGCAACCAATCTAATCATGTTATGCATCTTTTTCCCCATAAACACTTCCGAATGTTAAAATATCAGGGTTTATCATTATTCATTTGAGTTATTCCCTTTTTTACCTCCCACTCCCTGGAAATCGCTGACATCGGCCATCGCCTGGTCTTCCGCTTCCGGGAAGAATCTCATGGCCGATTTTTTAAGGAGGATCAATTCCGATTGTAGTGCTGCAGCCCGTTTTTCGGGGAATGTCTCGATAAGAGTCTCAAGCATTGCCTTCAAACGGCGTGCGATCTGGATGCTCGTTCCTCCAAATTGCCGGATCTCGGTGACCGCCAGTCCTACAAAATCTTCCCAGTCGGGAGTCCTGTAAATAAGCCGCACCGCACCCTTTGAATCCAGCCTTAGTCCCTCGTCCAGGCGACGGCTGCCTAAATGCCTGAGGAGGTACTGGATTTGGTCAATTGCCAAAACTGCTGTTGTCGGATCGTTTATCGCAGGAGACAGTCCCTTGGAAGCGATGTCGACGATGATACGAAATGCAAAACCGGGATCCTGCTGCAGCGTTCGTTCAGGTCCCACGGCCACCGAATGATAGAGAGATGCAGCTGAAGGGATATCTCCTTCCCCGTAAATCCTGAACAAAGGATGTTCTGCCGCAACAAAATCTCCTACCTGTGGAACCATTTCTATTACACAGTCATACCTCTGGGCTATAATAACAAGTCCGTCAATGTCAAAAGCAAGCACCACCCCCTCTCTTGGATTAAGGATTGTGGCCCGGGGCTGGCCTTCAAGTATTGTTAATGGTTTCTTAATGGCTTCAGATGATGCAGAAAGAAGCCTCGGATATACGTTTTTGATAACATCCCTGCCCATTCTTGCTACTAATTTTAAAGCACCGCTAGGCCTCAATGAACGGCCCACTTCATCAACAAGGTAGATGAAAACACCCAGGCTTATAACACAACTGTAACATGCAACGTAGGCGGTAAGCATGGGAACCGCAGCCTTTATCCTGAGTAAGGCGGCCAGTGTGAAAGCGAATGTAAACATGAATAAAGTCAATGAGAGCTTGGTGACCGGGTTCCTGAATACCAGGCCGATGAAGCGCGGCGTAAGCGAAGCGCTTGCAAGCTGCACCGAAATCAGTAAGGCCGAGCAAACAAATACAATAAGTGTAAACATCGATGCTGCAAGAGTCCCCATAACCGCCATGGAGGTTGACGGATCGAATTCTGCCATCCATCCCATTTTAACTTCTATCCCGTTAAGTACCCGAACCGTTACCATTGCCACTATCATGCCGAGTGTTGGAAGTATCCAGATCGAACTTCTGAAGTAATCCTTAAAATGATATCGCTGAAGCCAGTTCATTGCAATAAATGATTTTAGAATAAATAAAAGGATAATTAATGTCGGATCTAAATTACTCAAGAATCGTGTAAGAAACAATATATTAATGACAAAGCAGAGATTTTTATGCCCTTTTTGGTGGGATTTGCGTATCTTTACCGCCTGAAACCTTTGGAAGGATAATACTTTCCCACTGACAAATACAACATTTCTTACTCAGACCGTCAGTAAATCCCGGATAAGATTATAAAAAGGTTATTATGTTTTAATCATTTTAAATTAAATTATGGCCAGACCCAGGGAAACCTTTAATAAAAAAGAGTTGCAAAAGACTCGGGCAAAAAAGAAGAAGGATAAAGAGCAGAAAAAAGAAGAACGTAAATCAGTTTCAGGCAAAGGCAAAAAACTGGAAGATATGTTCGCTTATGTAGATGCATATGGTAACCTGGTAGCAACTCCTCCTGATCCCAGGTACAGGGTTGAAATAAAAGTCGAGGATATACAGACCAGCCCGGCCAAGAAAGAAGATATTGATCCGGCAGGTCTGATAAGAAAAGGCACAGTCACTTTCTTTAATGATTCAAAAGGTTATGGTTTTATAAGGGACCACGATACCCAGGAGAGTATTTTTGTCCACATAAATGATGTGGAAGGCCCGATAAAAGAAAAAGATAAAGTTAGTTTTGAAACTGAACGGGGCCTCAAAGGCTTAAATGCAGTCAGAGTTAAAATTACCCCTTGATTACCCCTTGATTTCCGCATTCAGTGACGGGGCATAAAGCCCTTATTTCCAGCATTTTCTGCAACTGTCTTAAATGGCAAAATAATCACTCTTGCCATTTAAATACTCAATATTGAGTATTTAATGTATATTTGCTGCAATCTATTATGTAAATGATATGGAGCAGATGCTTAAAAACACTGAAGGTTACGACACGTTCTTCAGGTTCATTGAAGCTTATGCCCCAACCGGCTTCAAAGATATTGACCGTCAGGATCCGGCAAATATCCAGTTTGAACAGATTCTGGAAGCGAACCATCAGTTTTTCCATATAAGTGACGTGATCCTGATGAAGATCATGTATACAAGCAATGGGAGCTCTCAGTTGATTGGAGTGGACCCCGATGAGGTTACACCCTGGCATTTTTTTGACGCAACCCATCCTTCTGATGTTTACCGGCACAGCCTTGGCCGGGCTAAACTTTTTAAGATTGCGCATGATCTTTTCATAGCCGAAAAGGGGTTTTCGGTTTTGTCTACCAACTTAAGGATGAAGAATTCAACCGGCAATTATTCAAACCTGCTTTTCCAGCTCTTTGTTTTTTACAGTACAATACCTTATAAATCGGTCTTTCTCCTGAAGGTTCATACCAACATTGACTGGTATATAATGCCCAATAATTCTTTTCACTACCATATAGGAAACGATATCTCATATTTCAGGTATCCCGATGAGGATTTGCTGAAGTTGCGCGTCCCATTTTCTAACCGAGAGTTTGAAATAATCAAATTGATAGAGTCAGGTTTAAGCAGTGAAGAAATTGCCGACAAGATCTTCCTGAGCGTTCACACGGTTAACACCCATCGCAGGAATATGCTTAAAAAAGCAGGCAAGAATTCCATGCCCGAACTGATCTATGACCTTATGGATCGGGGCTTGCTTTAAAAATCCGAAGGCAACCGGTTTAATGACCTGTCATTGTTGCTCCACGTCATTGTTCGAGTTTATCCAGCCCACAAATAACGTATAACCCAGCGACATCACAATTGCTCCTGTAAATAGCCCGATAAAACCTGAGAAGATGAATCCTCCAATCACACCGATGAATATCACCACCATCGGAACCGGGGCTCCCTTTCCAAGCATAATCGGAGTGAGAACATTGTCGGAAAGGGCAACCAACAGCAAGGCAATGGTCCATAAAATCGCAGGCAAAATGGATTTCACTGCGAAAAAATAAATAATAATGGGCACCGTGACTATCAATACTGGCAGTTGAAGGACTGCAAAAATAAATGCAAGCAATGCCCATATCCCGGCATAGGGAACACTTGCAAGGAAGAACACGATGCCATTTAACAAAGCCATGACAAGGGATTCTCCAAGTATCCCTTTCACAACGCTGGCTATCGTTTTTAGCGTGAGATCAGCAAATTCATCCCCCCTTTCACCTCCAACTTTCCTGAAAAATTTACGGATATTCTCGCCTGTGCCGCCAATCGCAAGGAGGATCCCTGCAATGCAAAGCGAAATCATGATCTGGATTATGCTGCTGAAAGCACTTAATATGCCTTGCGCCATTTTTTTACCGAATTCCAGGAGCTGGTCCTGGTATTTAATGAGTATTGGTTTGATGTCGGTGGTAACATCCTGCCAGAAAGCATACAATTTCTCCCCGATAACCGGCCATTCTTTTACCTTTTCTGAAGGGGGCGGAATGGTCAGAGTACCGCTGTCATAGCTTGCTTTGAGTGCTTTTACTTCATCAAAAAGAGAACCGATCAGCAACCAGGTAGGAAGGATGATAATAGCCAGTATGGAAAAAACGATAATGAAAGAGGCCAGTTTTGGTTTTTCTCCCATTTTCTTTGAAAGACTGCCGTGAAGCGGATAAAGCGCAAGTGCGAGTATCAAACTCCACAGTATGATGCTTACAAAAGGGTACATTATCGCCAGGCACCAGGCAATGATCAACAAAAGGATGAACAGCCGTATGGTGGTGTCGTAGACTGAATTGTTTGAAGCTTGATTATTCATAATTACTGGATTATGGGTCAGGGTTACCTTTGCACAAATTTAACTTTATTAAGCTTCATAAAATCCACCGGTTATCTATGTCATTCTTTTATAAGTCCTTTTTGTATCAGTTCACTGCGGATGGCTTTAATGATTTCATCAAGCGTTTGGTCAAACTGGCTAGGATTAAGACTGGATGTGGTACCCGACCAGAGAAGCTTATTCCCGTCAAGAGAATAGAAGTTTGTTTCAACATAAAAAGTCTTGTCCTCCGAATAATAACCGGGAGTGGAATACCTGTAACCGTACCATCCTCCGTAGGACGTGCCCTGGTTATAAGAAACACTTTTGTTGACGTCCGTCAGGCGCATCAGTATGATCCCGTCAAAACCATCCTTTTTCAGCTTTATATCAAGCTTGCCCTGGGCCGTATCTGCCGGTTGGATGTAGTTGTACGATGGCACCGCGGTAACCTTTGTTATGGATGCAACAATTTTATCCTCTGCAATCCTCCTGGATGATTCATCTTTGAACGGGGCAACAACCAGCACTTTTTTAAATGGCACTACACTGCCGGATTTCCATGATGGGTCTGTCCAGCTTTTTGTTATCTGTGTTGAAGGCGAACATGCGATCATCAAAACGATCAGGCTTAATGGTAATAAGGCTTTCCTTTTCATATTTTCAAGTTTTTATAATTTTGAATCCTTCCAGCTATCCAAGCCGTTCTCCGGAGAGTGGTGCTGCAGCAGAAGGTAGTTTTGCAGTGGTTCTTTTCTTCCATTCATCTTCCAGCAGTTCCCTGGCAGCCTGCTCAAGAAATTCCGGCGCGGCCCATTTCTGCACATCGAAGTTGTTCTTTATGTAACCGTGACTCAGCATAAAGTCCTTCCCGATCTCAACAGATACCAGGTTCTGAGGCGACAGGTTCGGCACCATATCGACAAGCCTGATCCCTTCATAAGTATCTTCAACATCACGGTAAAAAGTTTGTTTGTCCAGGATGGCTGCCGCGGCATGCTTGTGCTCATTGGCCCAGCGCCCGACTTTGATCATGCCTTTCATGAAGGCAACAGCTAATTCAGGATGCTTTTCTGCCATTACATCGCTGCAGGTGATAGCGGCAGGAATGTTCGCTACCTGCAATGTCCAGTCGGGATACCTCGAAAGGTCTTCGATAGATTTGAATTTACCGGTAGTTTCGGAAAGCACACTAAGCACCTTGCTTTGGCTGTACATGGCATCGATTACCCCTTTTTCAAGTGCTGTTTCCAGCGGGCGGAATGCCAGGTCGTGTTTGTGATCACGCTTCAGCCATAATTCCGATGGATTTTCCATTTCGGGGCCCATCATTTCGGGCACATCGTACCAGTCATCAAGGTAAGGAAATTCAACGATTTGAACATCATTTCGTGTCAGGCCGTTCAACCGCAGCATCAGCTCGATTCCCTGTTCTTCCTGTATGCCCCACCAGTCGGTCTTGATTTTATTCTGGCTTCTTGATAAACCAATCTTCTTGCCTTTCAGGTCAGCCATGCGGTATATATCGTCCCTTGATCGTACGATCATCACGCCGCCTTCTTTTGGCACATGTGTTACTCCCAAAAGCCTTGTTCTGCGTATATCTGCCTGTACATGAATCGGGGGGAATAAACCGCCAAAACGGATTATATTATCCATATTATGGATGTAGTGAGGGTACCAGTCGTTTTCTTTGCGTGCCCGGAGATAAAGGTACCTGACATCCATCTTCTTATATATTTCCTTGGTCCAGCCAAGTTCCTGGTCCACATTGCTGGCCGATACCAGTGGACAATTGGTGTAATAGACTTCATTCCAATCCAGTGGCACTGTTTTGAGTTTACCCTTGGTTTTTGCGTCAGCAATGATCGCATCCATGTCAGGTGCTGTTCTCTTTATTTCGGCGGCCATAATATTAAGTATTAAAAGGTAGATTTACGATTATTTATCGGATTTTTTACAAGGTTATAATCCTGTCGGTTTTCTTATTTTAAAGAATATAAATTTACGTTCAAGACAAATCCTGAACAATACTTAACATAAGGTAATTTTTGAAATCAGCCTGGCAGGCATTTGTGCAAAATACACAGTCATTGGTATTGTCCCCATGCTAAATTTATTGTAATTTTAATTGTCACTAATAATTAGAAAAAGCCGGATCAATAAAACATGTGATTATGAACAAGCAACAGCATAAAAAGAAAGGATGTCGGCATTCAATTGTTATTTTTGCAAAAAAAGACGAAAATTCCAGAAAGATGCAGGTTGCAGATGAAATTGTGATGAAAGGTGATTGGCATTACCGCCTGATCTCGGAAGTGATCGCCGATTACATTTTCGTGCTGGATATTGGTCAGGATGGAGATCTTAAAGTAAGCTGGGCGTCGGAAAACCTATTGATGTATACCGGCCGCAAGCCTGGTGAGATCCTGACGATGGAGGTATGGAAAACCATCGTTCATCCCGATGATTTACCGGGTTTGTTAAACTTTATACAGCAAATGCTCACCAACCTTGAGAAAGGTAAGTTCGAATGCAGGTCTTTTCATAAAGACGGGCATGAACGATGGGTCAGTATTTTTGCAAGGAAAAAGACAGGCCCTGATGGAAAGCCATCGCAAATCATCGGGGCAGTCAGGGAAATTACAGAGCAAAAACAAACGGAACAGGATCTCCTTTATTCGGAGCAAAAATACCGCAAACTCCATTCCACCATGACCGATGCATTCTGTTCGGTCAATATGAAAGGTGAAATGCAGGAATTTAACGAAAGTTACTGCAGAATTCTTGGGTATAGCGAAGATGAATTGCTGAAGGTCACTTACGTCGATTTAACACCTGAGAAATGGCATGCCATGGAAGCCAGGATTGTTGAAGAGGAAATTCTGCCGAATGGCTCTTCAGGGATCTATGAAAAAGAGTACATCAGGAAGGACGGAAAGATCATTCCGGTCGAGCTAAGGACTTTTTTGGTCAGGGATGAAAGTGGCAAACCTTCGGCCATGTGGGCAATTGTGAGGGATATTTCGGAAAGAAAACTGGCGGAAGAAAAACTTCAAGCAGCTCTCAAAGAAAAGGAAACATTACTGAGAGAAGTGCACCACAGGGTTAAAAACAACCTGCAAACGGTGATAACCCTGATCCAGATGCGTTCTCCTGAGATAAAGGATGAGGTATCCCTGAGGATTATTTCGGAATTGCAGGAACAGGTACGCACCATTTCGGTCATCTACCAGGAATTATTCCATTCCGAAAGGTTGTCAAGAGTTTCAATGCAACCTTATTTAGAGCTTCTGACCTCGTACCTCTTAAAGACCTTCCACAAAGGAAACCATCTGAAGGTTGAAGTGGATTGCAGGGAAACAGCCCTTGATGCAAATTGGGCCATGACCTGTGGTTTAATTGTAAATGAGCTGGTCACAAATGCATTGAAATATGCATTTCCCGAAGAGTTTAAAGAAATTCCATTAATCTCAGTTCATTTAAGTAATGAGGGCAATACGCATACACTGACGGTAACTGATAACGGAGCAGGGATGTCCGGCAACATTGATATTCAAAATCCCTCAACTATCGGGCTGCAACTGGTTAACCTTTGGGTCAAACAGCAGATGAAAGGCAAGCTTGACGTGAATAGTTCGAATGGGACAGTAATTACAATTACTTTTAACATCGCCGACCTTTCATAATTGAGCTGTTTTATTGTTTTTATTTGATCTAAACAAACACACTCGGGTTTTATTTCGTATCTTTGCATTTTATTGCATTGATATGAGTTCCTTGAATGTACAAACCGACATGGCAGTCAGCTCGTGGGTGTCGATAGTAAAACATTACAATCATCCCGACCTGAAAAAAAGCTGGTTCCAATTCTCCAGTAGTTTCCTGCTTTATGCCCTCTCATGGGTTTTAATGTACCTGAGCCTTTCCTGGTCTTACTGGATCACCATGGCGCTTGCAATTCCTGCTGCTGGAATGCTTGTGCGTTTATTTATTATTTACCATGACCTCGGCCATGGTTCATTCTTCAGATCACGAAAGCTGAGCAACTGGATGGGATTTTTCATCGGCATTCTCACTTTTACGCCTTACTACAGCTGGTCATCCAGCCATCACATCCATCATGAAACAGTCGGGAATCTTGACAAACGGGGAATCGGTGATGTGTGGACCATGACCGTAAACGAATATCTTGAGAGTTCCCGCTGGCAAAAACTGGTCTACAGGTTTTACCGCAACCCCGTTACCATGTTCGGGATAGGGCCATTGTATGTTTTCCTCATCGGGAACAGGTTTACCAAGAAAGGGATGGACAACAAAGGCAGGATGGGCGTTTATCTGACCAATGCCGGACTGGTTCTTTTTGCTGCATCCATGATCCTTCTGATTGGTGTAAAGGCGTTCCTGCTGATACAGTTTCCCATAATTTACGTTGCAGGTATCCTCGGGTTCTGGCTTTTCTATGTACAGCACCAGTTCAATCCCACCTTATGGGCAAGAAACGAAACCTGGAATTATAAAAGAGTGGCTCTCGAAGGCAGTTCCTATTACAAATTACCGCGAATCCTTCAATATTTTACCGGGAACATCGGCTTTCATCACATACACCACCTGAGTCCCCTGATTCCGAATTACAACCTTGCCAGATGCCATCGCGAAAATGAACTTTTCAATGGCATCAAACCCCTGAAGTTCTGGCCGGGGTTCAAGACCGTCAGATTCCGTTTATGGAATGAGAAAACCCAGGAAATGATAAGTTTCAGAAAACTTAAGCTCTGCCTGCCTGTCCCGGTTTCCTGATTCCTTCCCCGACGATAAGGATATTATACCTGGAAGGGAAGCAGCCATTATCAAGCCGGATGCTTATGGAACCTGGTATATGTTGGATTCATTCCTGTATCCACTGTTCTTAAGATACCAGTCAGGGTACTGCACCCCTGCCGACTGCGCCCAGGCCGCGAATTTAAGATACGCGCTTGTGATCTGGACTCCCTCATTGGCATAATCAATACTAGAGGATATCCTGATAGCCCAGGGAAGGTTGGATTTTGTTTTATAGTACCTGCCTGATGCGGGATCTGAATCATCGTCGCCTGTCTTGAAATATGCTGAATTGACAAGACTTGTGGGTGGATTGTCGGGCAGATGGATTTCTTTTCCCCTGTCAAGATTAACGATCATAAATGGATTGAACTGATCAATCCCGACATCAGAAACAGAATAGGTATTGGCTTTGAATATAAGCGAAACAACAGTGGTGTCTGGTTTCACATAAGTATTCCCGGGCACCGTATTGACACCGAAGCCTCCTGGTGATGGCATAACTTTCAAGACATTATCGAAAACGATCATGGTGATCTTATCCTGTGCGGCCTCAGTTCCGTTCGAATTCAGATGGATGAAACTTTCCTTTAGTTTATACCCTGCAGCTTCCACATCAGCCGCTGCAACAATGTTCCCTGGTAACTGGAAACCAAATCCATTCTGTAACCCGGCGCCGATGGCCCTGATGACAAAGGTCGCCTGAACCTCGGTAACCTTGTTGTTTGAATTCGTGATTGTTTTGAAACGGTAATCTATCACCAGGTCGTTGAAATCATAATCGCCTGTACCTGGCCAGAGATCCTCGAATGCGAGGGTGCCAAATCCCGTAACGGGAGAATAATTGTTGAATGCCCTGGCCGGATCGTTCGGGTATGCATCTTCTGCATCCGCAATACCGTCACCGTCCTTGTCGGGGGAACTTCCCGTTTGTGAATAATTTGCCTGTATCTCGGTCGGATCAAGGGCCCTGTTGAAAAACTTGCATTCATCAATGGATCCGTTGAAGAACTTCTGCGTACCATCATCCGACCCGATTGAAAGATCCCGGCTGTTCACATACAATAAGCCGGTCACAGCTTTACTGTTCCTGAGTTGTCCATTCACATACATTTTCAGCTGTGCGCCATCATAGGTCATGGCAAGGTGATACCACTGGTTAAGAATGGGAAGCCCGCCTCCCCAGCTTAATCCCTGTGTTATATTGCCGACCAGCCTGATCTGTGCGCCCCAGCCATCCCAGTTCCCGAGCCCCAGCCCGTGCCCGTCATAATCCCCTTTCTGGAAGATCTTGGTAGTTGCGTAATTCGTTGTTTTGGCCCAGGCCATCATGGTAAGTCCGTAAACAGGATTCAGATTAATTTTGCTGGGAACCTTTACAGCCCCTGTTGAGCCGTCAAAAGTGAGGCAGCTTCCCGAGACGCCCGGGCTCCATGTTGCTCCTGTGATAGTCCCGTTATTGACTCCTTTACTGTCGCTGGCTATGCTTCCGGCATTTTCATCAAGCTTCCAGTACGAAACCAGGTTATCGCCTCCGTTCCCCATATCAGGAGTGGAACCAAAGATCTGAAGGACTTCCGAATCGGTAAGCGCCCTGTCGTATACCAGCATCTCATCAATAGTCCCTTTAAATGGATTGATGGGTGTCTCCCTGCCGATATATGCATCTCCATTTGAAGATTGCAGGTTCCCGGTTTTGGCCGTGTATGTTCTCAGGAGGCCATCCAGATAAATTTTCATCATGGTACCGTCGTAAGTCATTGCAACATGATGCCAGTCAGTATCCAATACACGGTTGGTGTAACCCGAGTTCAATGAGCTCCACACCGGGGTATACAATGCAAAACCAGGCCTCCCCTGGGCATCAATGCTTACAATATACTTGACATTCTGATAAATGAACGTCCCGTTATCGCCAACTGCATTTAACCTGAACCAAAATGAAAAGCTTATGCTGCCGCCAACAGGATTGAACCCTGCTTTGGATATCTGGACCTGGTTATCGATCCCGTTGAACTGTAATGCGCTTCCACGGATACCCGGCACCCAGTTTGCCCCACTGATGGTACCATTATGACCGGCTACAGAATCAAACGCAGTTATTCCTGTGTTTTCATTGAAATGCCAGGCTGCGATCAAACCAAGGGACGGGATTTCCAGAAGGTGAGGATTTATTCCATTTTTAAGAGCTTTCGATAAGTAAACAGGCACGGTAACACCAGAGATTGTCACCAGGGTACCGTTTATCTGCACTTGGTTTATGTAAGCAGGGATATTAATCTTTACAGGGAGAAAACTATTAAGACCGTTGAAAAAACCACGGTAATACTGAATGCCTCCTGTTGCAGACGTTATAGTGATCACGGTTGATTTATCGGAATAGACCTGGAAAGTAACATCGCGGGCAGTCTCCCAATTGAAGCCGGAAGGGACTTTAAGATCTTTCATCTGGTCCGCTGGCACCCCGGAGTTGGAATCACTTTTTTTGCATGAAGATATAATAAGCAACAACAAAAAAATGCAGAGTATTCTGAAAAATCCTGACATGGCTGAACATTTATACAAAGATACCTCCGGAATCAAGGAATAGCAAGTATAAATGAGTAAGTGACTATTATAATTTTGTTAGTGTGACTATAATAGGGTCTTTTGACCAACAATCCGCTTATGCTGAGTGCAGTATCTGTCTTTTCCTGCCCAGGAAAGCCATGATGAGCAGGATTACTGCAGTTACAAATATGAAATTCGTGATGCCAAGTTCCCTTGATCCGGTGACTGCACCTGTAAAATCAAACCAGGGAACGGAGTACAGTATACCATAGACCATAATCGTGAAAACAACTTCGAACAGCTTGCTCCCACCGCTTATAATCCCTGAGGAAATTGCAAAAGCCGGGATGAATACCGCACCCACGGTAATGGCATACAGGGCATATATATTACCGCAGAAAAGTTCCCTGAGCATTACAGGGACAGCAAGCGAGAACATAACCAAAATGGAAGCGAAAAGGGTAGCAGGCAACTGCCGCCTCAGGGGGAAAGCCGCAGAGAATATGTATTCGTTACAGCGGTTGTTCAACTCCCTGCACCCCAGTTTCGAAAGTATGAGTACCTGCAGGAACCACAGTAAAGGCAATCCAAACTTATATGAGAAATCGAGAGGGGCAAATACAGTTGCTATAAACAAGCCCGCAGTGAGTATCAGCCAGAACTTCGGTTTACCCCTTAGCATTAGCTGCAGCTCAGCCTTCACCAGGCTGAAAAAACTGAACTTTGCCACAGCAGCAGGCAGTTCACGGTATTTAATATGTAATGGCATAGGGTTTTCATCGGCCACCTCATGTTCTTTCTTCATGAACCATAATTTTCTCTGCTTTTTCTCTTTTACTTCGGATGTATCAAACCTGTTAAAACAGAGGGAGGCCAGCAAGACCAATCCAAAGGCAGCACAAATCCAGAATAAGCGCTGAAGAATGATCCAGACAGACCAGTTCATTCCTTCCCAGGTAAACACTTTACAATTCCCTGTTGATCCCATGATCAGGATACCGGTACCACTTTGACCGTTCCAGTCGGGATGGCTCGCCGTGATGGATCTTTGTATTTCGAGCATGCAGGTATTGACACCGAAAACGTCTGTCGCCTGCGACCCTATGCCCGAAGAGACAAGGAAAATCCATACAAAAAAATAAGTGATATTGGCGAATCCCCGGCCGGGGCCGCTTAATGAATCGAAAAACAAGGCCAGGGCTGAAATAATGAACATGGCGGGGGCTGAAATGATAAGCAGTGGTAACAGCAGTTTACCCAATTCGAGGTGGCCGGTTTCTCCCCTCACCAGGAACATCACTATGGTCATCACTGCAATAACCAGCAGCATCAGCAGAAGCACGGCAAAATTACTGAGCAGTTTCCCGGTAAGGTACTGAACCTTGTTAACACGGGTTGTGGCAATGATCTGTCCCACTCCTGTATCCAGGTCCCGTTTAACCGCATTGTTTACCAGGTAAAAGCCTATCAGTGCAAAAAACGGAACGCACATTGAAACCATACTCCCAATCCATGCCGAATTGTAGAATCCCCGGTAGTTGCCCAGCGAAACTATTTTATACCCTGCATCAAGGGCAGGGACAAATGAATAAATGATGAACACGCATACACCTATGGCAATGAGGAAATAATAGCTGCGGACCCTCTGCAGAAAATCAGCCCTGGCGATATGATAGATGCTGCCGGCAGAGTATTCAGAGAACATGTTTCCCTCCGCTTTTTGCAAGTGCAATAACATTCAGGTAGGTATCTTCAAGCGTCCCTTTCTCAGGGGTGAAATTATGTTCAAGGACCCTGCCCTGGAATACAATGGTGATATTGCCGGCCATAGTCTCGATATCAGAGACAATGTGGGATGACAGGATAACGATACGTTCTCCCGACAGCTCAGAAAGCAGGTTGCGGAAGCGCACCCTCTCCTCGGGGTCAAGGCCGACCGTGGGTTCGTCGAGGATCAGAAGCTTCGGATCACCCAGCAGTACCTGCGCTATGCCTATTCTCTGCTTCATCCCTCCCGAATAAGTCCCGATTGGCCTGTTTCTTACCGCAGTGAGGTTGAGCTCCTCGAGCAGGGCTTCAATTCTTTGTTTTATGCTTTTTCCTGTGAACCCTTTAATTGCTGCGATGTATTCAAGGAATTCCATGGCAGTAAGATTTGGGTACACGCCGAAATCCTGGGGCAGGTAACCGAGTATTTTTCTCACTGCATCTGGGAACTTCACGATATCAATGCCGTCAAGGGTGATCTTCCCTTCGGTTGGCCTTGAGATCGTTGCAAGTATCCGCATCAGGGTCGACTTACCCGCTCCGTTTGGCCCGATAAGGCCCATGATACCATTTTTAAGCTCCAGGTTAAAATCTTGCAGGCCGAACTTATTCCCCCTGTACTTTTTTGAAACGCCTTTGATTGATATCTCCATAATGCAGATCCATGAGGTTTGGAAATATATGACGCGAAAAAGCAGGATTGGTTGCAAAGGAAATATGCATCGATTGAAATGGCAGGAATCTGTTAGTACCTCAGGTCTGTCGTGATCCGCCGGGCTCTTCAGCTATTGTTGGGAATATTCAATCTCCCTCACAATTACATTGACCGCTTTATCATCATTGGATGTAATTTTTTTAGTCCAGTTCCCCATCTTGTCAGTCTCATAAGTGAATTTATAAATGGTCCTGGTACCATCAGAGGAACGGTCAGTTTCTTCAATCAGCATCCCTTTCCTGTCATATGTATAAGCGAACTTTTTTTCAAGGACACCCTTGGCTGAAAACCTGCTGCTTTCGGTTTTATTCCCGGAATTATCATACTTATAAGTAAATTTTTTCAGTAAGCTGTTCTCAGCGTCAAAACTGTTATCTTCTGCAACATTTCCGGCATTGTCATAGATGTATGTATATTTCTTGTCAAATTTACCATCAGGGTTATAACTGTTATCCTCTGCTAAATTCCCTGTAGCGTCGTACGTATAAATAATTTTGCGGATAAGACTTCCATTTATAGTGTATTGATTTTGTTCAATTCTTTTTCCGGCACTGTCATATTTATATTCATACCTTTTATTGATCTTGCCATCAGGGTCGTACCTCACGTCTTCAATTTTATAACCCTTGCTGTTGAACGTATTTTGATAATAAAACTGAAGTTGCCCATCCGTAATCTCGCCGTTTTTTTCAATGGTTTGATAGTTATATTCTTTGATCGATTTAACATTCCCGTTCACTGACATTCTCTTGAGATCATTCTTCTGGGCATATGAATAATAGCAGAACAGGAATAATAAGCAGACAACAATTGATTTTGTTTTCATGTGTTTACGGAAGAACCTGGTGTTTGGTGATAATTTATTTCCACATTCAAAGTTACATCTTTTAGCGCTGGAAGATATTCATGAGTTCCTGTTTTTCCCGTAACGACTCATTTCCTTTGTGGATTTTGATTTATTTCGTAAATTTCGTCATGAAAATCATCATCTCATCTGCTGCTTCACAATAATCAAAAGAATTCACATGAGTCTGAATAAATCATCACGATGCCTTTAACCAGTCTGCCATACATCCTCATTGTTGATGATACTCCTGTCAACATTGAATTCCTTGAAACCATTATCAGTAAACTCAAAGTGAAACTGATCAGGGCATTTTCCGGTGCCGAAGCACTCACTAAAACTAAAAAAATCAAACTTGCACTGGCAATCATTGATGTCAGGATGCCGGGTATGAGTGGTTATGAACTGGCAGAGAAGCTGAACCTGGAAAGACCGGGTGAAAAAGTTCCGATCATTTTTCTTACAGCAAGCCATTTTGATGAAATAGAAACAGGCAAAGGATATGGTTCGGGTGCAGTGGATTATATCTACAAACCCATTAATGGCCATATCCTTAAAAGTAAAATCGAGGTATTTCTTGACTTGTTCAATCAGAATAATACTATCTTAAAAGATGCAGTCCTGCTTAAAAAATCATCTGATAAAATGAGCAGGATTATAGCAGCACTAAACAAGAGTGTTGAAAAAGAAAAAAGTGCACTTGAGCAGCTGCAGCAATTAACCAAATATATCGAAAAGGCAAGAGAGGATGAGCGGGCTTCGATTTCACGGGAACTTCATGATGATCTGGGCCAGGCGCTCACTGCTGTAAAAATTGACCTGGGTATAATAAAAAAGAATATTTCGGACGAGGGAACTATTTCTCAGATAAATAAAGTAAGTGCCCTGGTGAGCGAAACCATTAAAACAGTACAGAGGATCACTTCCAATTTAAGGCCGGATATAATCTATGACCTGGGGCTTGAAACTGCGTTGGAATGGTATACAAAAGAGTATTCCGAACGTTACGGAACCGGGGTTTCTCTGGAAATGGATCCCGGGATCTCCTTTTCTGCCGAAGATTCTCTTACCCTTTTCAGGATCATGCAGGAATCACTTACAAATGTTGCCCGGCATTCCGGGGCTACCCGGGTGGACATTGCATTAAACAAGACAGGTGATTCTATTAATTTCAGCATAGCCGATAACGGGACCGGGATAACAGAAAGCCAGAGAAAAGCAAGAAATTCCTTTGGGATCATCAGTATGAAAGAACGGGCTGCTTCACTGAATGCAACATTCGAGGTTTACACTAAAAATAGCGGTGGAACTGTTATTAAGCTTATCATACCACTGCCTAATCAATAAGCTATGAAAATACTGATTTGTGATGATCATAAAATTGTCAGGGAAGGCCTGAGGCAAATACTTATGCAGATGAAGGAAGTTTCCTCGATCAGTGAGGCGGCCAATGGTCATGAAGCGCTTGGTCTGTTGAAAACAGAAATTTTCGATATTGTATTACTTGATGTTTCGCTTCCCGATCGTAACGGGCTTGAAGTTCTTCAATTGGTAAAAGAAAAATGGCCTTCAACGAATGTACTGATGCTTAGCATGCATCCCCAGGAACAATATGCAATTCGCGCCCTCAGCCTGGGAGCCTCAGGTTATCTCACAAAGGATACTGCATCGGAAGAACTGCTGTTCGCAGTAAAAAATGTATCGGAAGGCAGAACATATATTTCACCATCACTTGCAGAAGATCTTGCCCATAATCTTGGTAAAGATTGCAGCCGGCCAAGGCATGAAATTCTTTCCGGCCGGGAATTTGAGATTATGATCAGGCTTGCAAACGGGATTTCACTCCTGGAAATAGGAAACGAGCTGTTCATTTCCAGTAAAACGGTAAGCACATACAGGAGCCGTATCATGCAGAAAATGGAATTTACCAAAAATACTGAGCTTGCCAGGTACTGTATTGAAAACAAATTAATCTAAGCTGCCTACTTTTCAACACCTTCCTTTGTAGGATTTGTCCTACAAAAAACTAAGGGTTCCCTTACACACAATTATTCTTTAGCCTACAAGTCACTCTTGATGGTGGCTGTACATTTACTATGTTGAAAGAACATAGATATGATGAGGGTTTTGCTTGCTGATGATTCTGATTTGATTCTTGAGCGTTTACAGCAAATGCTGGGGCCCGACCCCCGGTTGGAGATCATTGGGAAGTATAAAAACGGCAACGAAACCCTTGATGCCCTTAAAATTCTGAAACCCGACCTGGCAATTGTTGACATTAAAATGCCAGGATTAAGCGGGCTGGAAGTGCTTCATGAAATCAGGAAAGAGGATTCGTCGGTCAAGTTCATCATTCTTACATTTTATTCATCCGATAATTACCGCAAACTGGCAATAAGTTCAGGTGCCGATTATTTTTTGTCCAAGGTTGATGATTTTGAAAAAATACCGGTGGTTGTCAATGAAATATTTGACAGAAGGTCGGGGTTGGTGATAAACTGAATTCCATTGTATGAAACAAATCATTCTCTTCCTGTTTATTTGCTTTTCTGGAATCGTGGTTCAATCTCCC
>JBAXBP010000026.1:0-29760 GCA_037141915.1 Bacteroidota bacterium
CATGACCTTCATGCTGAGAGACGGGCTCGTCAGCGCGAAAACAGAACAAACTGCCGTGATAAGGGAAATAAGCGCTGGTCTCGATTACAGCGCCCTGAAGAATATTCTCAGCCTGAAACACTGAGCAGCCGGGTTGTTACAGTATCATTTTATCCTGCCCCGGGTCCGCTATAATCCCATTGCTTCCGCCGCGGGCAGCATTGAAGCTATGGCAAGCGCTGCAAATTCATCGATGGGGATCCCGATCTTTTCGCATTCAAGGATGTTCTCGCGTTTCACCGAAGCAGCGAACATTTTTTCCTTCATTCTTTTGACTACGGATTTCGGTTTCACGCTCGCCAGCTTTTTGTCGGGATAAACATAAGTTGTGGCGAAAATTAGCCCTGTCATGGTCTCTCCTGCAGCCAGGGCGTATTGGAATTCGGTGCTTCTTTCTTTCCCTGATGAATATTCATTATGCATGCGGATGGCATCCAGGATATCTTCATCCACTGGATAATCCTTAAGCAGGACCTCGGTCTGTGTGCCATGGATAGCGGCATCTGCATTGGTGATTTCAACGTCAAGGTCATGCAGCAGCCCGGCCAGTCCCCATTTTTCCTCATCCCTCCCGAGTTTGCGGGCAAGGCCCCTCATCACGGCCTCGGAAGCAAGGCAATGGAAGATCATCTTTTCATTTTTCACATGCTGGTGCAATAGTACAAGAGCTGTTTCGCGGTTGAATTCCATAGTCTGAAAATTATTGTACCACAAAAGTAAACATTAATTTTGCCGGCATGGAAGAGAAACAAAGTATCTGGACCGACCGGTATCAGGTAAGCTGGTATGATACCGACATCACTAAAACAGCAAATCTCGCGGCAATATGCAACTACCTCCAGGAAACAGCCTGGCATCATGCCGACCACCTGAATTTCGGCCTGAGAAAAGGCAACGAGTTTGAATTCATGTCAAGCGAAAAAGCCCGCTTTGCGGAGATCAACATGTAGGGGCATGTGAACAACACCCGTTACGTCGAATGGATATTGAATTCAATCCCCCCGGGTATACATAAGGAAAAATTCATCAGCAGCTTCACCATCGAATACCTTCATGAGACAAAACTGGGAGATGAGGTTGATGTTTTCGGGCAGGGGCTTATACCTGAAGACCCCGGCAGAGCTGATGTACAGGCCCCGCTGTCAACGCTTGTAAAAGGGGTAATGCGTGAAGACGACCAGGTGGTCTTCCGGGCCAGACTAACCTGGAAAGACCGATGAATGGTGACTCGTGAATCGTGAACCGTGATCCGTTCACGATTCACGATTCACGATTCACGAGTCACGGTTCACGGTTCACGGTTCACGGTTCACGAGTTCTCGTACACATCACGGAATACCAACGCAAATTCCTCGGCAGTGGTAGGAGTTGTGTTTTCTGCGGTCCGCTGATGCGCTGCCATCACATGTCCCTCATTCATTGCTTTTGTGAACTCTATCATGCGGTCGGTAAAGCTTTCGCCCATACCCATCATCATGAATGCCTGTTTGGCATCATTATAAGGGAACTGTATATATTTCATGCCCGGTTTTCCGATGGCCTCTCCATAAAGAGAGGTAATTTCCTCGTAAGTGTAATCATGGGCTCCAAGGATATACTCATGGCTTTTCCCTGTAAAATCAAGTGCAAGCAGGTGCCTCAATGCAACCGCGGCAATATCTTTCGTTGCAACCATGGGGATCTTCAGGTCACTGCGGACCGGCGTCCCGAGGAGTCCCAGCATCTTGACCATTCCTGCCATACCGAGTCCGTTCTCAAGAAAATACCCGGCACGAAGGTAAAGCATATTGATCCCAGGGATACCGCTGAAGATCTCTTCCATTTTCTGGAGACCCTGTACCACACCTGCCCCTGTTGGTAAATGTGCGCCAACGCTGCTGAGGGCGACTACGTGTTTTATAGTGGATGTTTTCAGCGCTTCGGCCACCGCGGTAACCTGTTTAACCTGGGTCGCATAAAAATCAACGGCCTGCGGATCGATGGCTACCAGGGTATAGAGAGCATCTGCTCCCTCAAAAACCTTTTTCAGGAATCCTGCATCGCTGATATCACCCTGGAAAAGAACGGCTCCCTTATCGGTAAGCTCAGTTGTTTTGGAGGTATTCCTCGCAATGATGCGGATGTTATTTCCTTTTTCGAGAAGGCCAAGAGTTATGGGTTTACCAGTATGGCCGGTAGCGCCTATGATGACATATGTTTTCATGTTATTTGTTTTAAATTGAGAATTGAAAATGTACAATGTACGATGTACGATTATTTTTGTGCAATCAGGCTTTTAGTAATTTGAATGCATGGGTCCAGCTGTTTTTCGTGAGGCCCGGGATGCACCAGAGCATGCATAGGGGTTCGATAGCCCTTGCTGCTTCAGCCATTCCCATATCCTCGGTCTCCCATCCGAACTGGTCAAGTATGGTTTTTACTTCTGACTTTGCCTGTTCTGAATTTCCGCAGATAAACATGGATGGCTTTCCACCGGGAAAGGAAGGGTTCACCATAAAAGAATTTCCCACGCTGTTGAATGCTTTCACGAAGTTAGCTCCCGGGAAGGATTTCTGCAGTTTTTCCATCAGGGATTCGTTCAGGTCGGTGAAGAACCGGAGCACGCCGTTTTCCGGAGCTGCATTTGCTATAGGATTTGTAGCATCCATCACTGTTTTTCCTGCAAGGTTATCGGCTCCTGCCTTTGCAACGGCTGAGGCTGCAGCATCTCCTTTTACCGCGAGAACGATAAGTTCTCCGAATACTGTTGCTTCTGCAAAACTCCCGGTATGAGCCGAAGCTCCGCCTTTCGATTTCCATTCGGCCAGCTTCTTCACATCGCCGGTTCCTATCATCACTTCATATCCGTGTTTCAGGAAGCCGTTGGCCAAAGTTTGTCCGACGATCCCCGATCCGAGAATTCCTATTTTTTTCATTTTATTCTTATTGGTTTTACATTTTTTATTCGTTCCCGGTAAATTCCACTCAGCGTATACAGAATCCGGAGCCGGGGCCCCGGGGTTAATGCATTTTAATCATCAGGATCTTTCAAGCCCTGGCAAAACATAACGGCAGGAAGCTGTGAATATTTTCCCGCACAACAGAAAGAACCTTATTTTACTATAACAAAGGTATTGCATTTTTCCCTTTTCACCAAACTGAACTGGCTTATGCCTGAGAGATGAAAATAAATCAGTACTTTTGCCCCTGGTCCTTTAAATACAGGGGTTATGGGCATGAAGCTGAGCCTGATCAGAAAGACAAAGTGGAATTTTATACGTTTCGGCCTGCACCGGGTTGTCGGACCGTTCAGCGGAGGGATGCTCAACCTTGCATACCTTTCGAAAGTTTCAAAGTGGATCTCTGCACACGGGAATATTGAATTCAACGATTTCTATTCCCCCCGCTGGGATTACAATAAACGATACAAACTTTACGAATACGTCAAGGATAAAAAACATCTCTCGGGAAAAATTCAATATCTTGAATTCGGCGTTTCAGGTGGATATTCCTTTGAATGGTGGGTAAAACATAATACCGATCAGGAATCACGGTTTACGGGTTTCGATACCTTCGAAGGCCTGCCTGAGGACTGGGGAGGTTTTCAGAAAGGAGCAATGTCAACCAACTCAAAGCTCCCCCAGGTAAACGACAGCCGTGCAGGCTTTGAAAAAGGATTGTTCCAGGAAACCCTCCCGGGATACCTGAAAAGCCTGGATAAAGCAAGCCGCAAGGTGATCATGATGGATGCCGACCTCTACACATCCACTTTATATGTCTTAACATCACTGGCGCCCTACCTGCAAAAAGGGGATATCATTTTCTTCGACCAGTTCAACGTTCCCATGCATGAATTTCTGGCTTTCCTGAACTTCACCGAAAGCTATTACCTGAAAATGGACCTGGTCGCCGCCGCGAACAATTACTATTTCTGCGCTTTCGAACTTGCCTGATCCGCTGGAAACGTAAAAAGCCGCATAGGGCGTGCCAGGGGCCCCAACGCATCTTTCATATACGACGGGTGGTTTAACACCCCTGATATGCGAATTAAAACAAATTAGGTCAAGCCTTAAATGTTCCTGGAAAAAAAGGATTGGAACCGCCCTTTTTTAAATTCAGAGTTTCACGATTTTCCTGGTATCGGTGAAGTCATCACCGGAAATCTTAAGGAAATAGATGCCGGGGCTGAGACCGGAGAGGGAAAAAAGAACAAAGTTGTTTTCTCCCTGCATCCCGCTGGTTGTGCGTTTCAGTACCGGTCTCGCAGTCTGGTCAAGAAGAACAATATCCACAGGTTCTTCGCGGGTACAGAAAAATTTAACTGATAGCTGACCTGTAAAGGGGTTTGGGAAAACAGAGGTAACTGGCAGTGCCGGCTTATCAACTTTCAATATGATTATTGCATTTGAAAAATTCGGGATTCCATACCCAAGCAATGAATCGGGGTTGGCATACTGGCTGGCTGAGCGCTGCATCGCCTGGTAGAGGTCGAAGTTACTTACCGAAGGGTGCGACTGCCATAAACAGACTGTCAATCCCGATATGATCGGTGAAGCAAAGGAGGTGCCGTCACCTTGAGCAACAGTGCCATCAGGGATTGCAATAACCGTTTGCACGCCCATTGCTGCCAGGTTCGGCTTTACCCTTCCCGCGGTATCCACTCCGACGCTGCTGAATGATGCCCTTGTACCAGAGGCATCTACTGCTGCAATGGCTTCAACATCATCCCCGTCGGCGGGAGCGCTCATGCAGTTCCAGCCTGTTCCGCCCTCATTTCCTGCACTCACAACGACCGCCATTCCCTTGCTTGCAGCAAAATTGGCGCCAATGGTCGAAGGCGCTGAATGCCCGTTCATATCGGCACAAGTATGATTATATTTCGGGGTATCAAAAGTAGTATAACCCAATGATGAATGTATCAGATCAGCTCCAACGCTGTCGGCAAATTCGGCTGCTGAAACCCAGTTGTATTCTTCGATGATATTTTCGGTAGGCGCATCTTCCGAGCGAAGCAACCAGTAATTTGCTTTAGGAGCGGTTCCAACCAGCGTCCCCGGTATATTGCCGCCCATGATCGAAAGAACTGCTGTTCCGTGCCAGTGTTCATTATACACATTGTTGCCGGGAAGCACGAAATCCTTTGTGCCGAGGATCTGCCCGTTTGTCCTAAGGCTGTCGAAAGCCGGGATTATATCAGCATTCTGAAATCCTGCGTCAAGAACGGCAATCATCTTGCCTTCACCATGGAATCCCAGGTTATGCAGGGCATCGCCCATCACCTGGTGGATCTGAGTGTAGGAGATCCCGTAATTGTAGGATGCGGGGGATTTTGCAGATTTAACCAGGGGGTTACCGCTGGTCAGCGAGTAAGTTGATTCGAGCGAGAATTTGTTGGCAGGTTCAGGGGTGATGTTTTTCCCGCCTGTGCTTTTGTATACATGCTGAACAAATGGCAGCGCCCTGATAGCTGCCATCACGGAGGTATCCGAAGCGTACAAGGTAACCCCGTTCAGCCATTTGGTAGGGTTCAGGATAGTAACTCCCAGGTTTGCCACCTGCTGAATATAAGAAGGGGTTACAGGCAAATCATTCTCAACGATAGGGATACCATGCGCATTCCTGCGGTCGATTGCCCGCTGTGTTAGAAATGCCTGGGGGTTGTTAATATTGTAGGGTGTTCCGTTCTTGTCGGTAAAAGCCACGAAGAATTTATTCGGTGCAACCTGTCCTGAAACTGCAAATGCCAGAAAGAACAATACTATGCTGATGGAAAAATGTCTCATTATATGACGATTAAATTTACTGTAAAAATACGAAGAATTCAAAAGCGCCGGCAAAGGTAATGCCTGGAAGTGATTGTGTCCCTCTTCGGTTTAATACTTTAATGAAAGTTTTATATTTGCTAAACATACAATAATATAGGCTTCAACAGATAGAAACAAGGGCAATGTTAAGTTCATGTTTGGCTGATAATGAAATAAAATTTTATATTTTTACAGTGAAATTTGTTTCTATGAAATACCTGATTCTCATCCTGCTTCTGCCATTATTGTTAAAAAGCACTTTCGCACAGAAAGAAGGCAGGTATCTCATCGATTCCCTTCGCAATGAATTGCAAAAGACAAAGCAGGATACCAGCAAAGTAAAGTTGCTTGCCACAATTTCCTACGAAATGAGGAACATCAATCCAAGGGATGCGCTGGTTCCAGGGTTGCAGGCCCTTCAGCTTGCCGAGAGGATTAATTACGAATATGGCAAAGGATTGTCACATTATTCTCTGATGTACATCTACCATTTCCTTTCACACCTCCCCGAATCAGTAGGCCATGCCCTGAAGGCAAAGGAAATTTTTGAGAATCTAGGCGAAAACAACCACCTGTGCGCAACTGACCTTATGCTTGCGTATTTGTACAAAGACCTTGATAAGGGGATATCATCCTCTTATATGCAACAGGGGACGGCATTACTTCCACTAAACCATATTATCGAATGGAAAGTGAGGAATTACGGCACACTTGGCAACAATTACCGGAATCTAGGGCAACTGGATTCGGCAAAGAAATATATGGGGATACACTTTAAGCTCAGTATGCAATACCATCTGAAAGGTGAAATCATGGTAGGGAAAAACCGTTATGGTTACCTTTACATGGCACAGTCAAGATATGACTCGGCTTTTATCCTGATCAAGGAAGGGCTTGATTATTTCAGGTCGGTGAGATCAACCCGCATGATTTCAGAAAACCTCACATCACTTGGGAGGATCAGGTTAAAACAAAGCCAGGAATTGAAAAGTGCTCTCAAAAAACAATACCTGGATGAAGCGGAAGTATTCACAAGGGAAGGCATTGAAGCGGCAAACTCCATAGGTTATATCATACAGAGGTACACGGCTAATCGTTTGTTATCCGACATTTACAGTGCCCAGGGCAGGGACGGCAAGGCATTCGAATACCTGAGGGATGCTGTAAATGATTATGACAGTGTTTACGGGGCGCGTATAGTAAACAGGGCTTCGGTTCTCAGCTGGAAAATAGAAAAGGCCCTGAAGGAACAGCAGATGGAATTACTGCAGCTGCGCAACAGGCAGCAGAAAGGGATCATTTCAGCGGCCATATCAGGGTTTATCATTCTAATCATCATTGTTATCCTGATAATCAACAGCAGGGGAAGGTTAAAAAAAGCATATCTTATCGTAAAACAGCAGGAACGGGAAATTTCGAGGGTTGCAGGTGAACTTGAGGTCACCAACAGAAAAATGGAAGCAACGAACCAGGAACTTGAAGCATTCTCCTATTCGGTGTCTCATGATCTGCGTGCTCCCGTCCGCCGAATTGAAGCTTTAAGCGAAATGCTCAGGGAAGATTATGAGAATCTGCTGGATGATGAAGGCAGGGACCTGCTGAACCGCATCAGCTCTTCATCGCTGGTCATGAACCATCTGATAGAGGATATGCTGAAGCTGTCGAGGATCACCCGCACGACGGTTACCCGCACTTCCTGCAACCTAAGCGAAATGTGTACAAAGATATGTGAGGAGCTGAAACTGACCTACCCGGGACCAGGCGTCATATGCAGGATAGAGCAAGGTATCATTGTGGGGGCGGATGAACGGCTGCTAAACATCGTGCTTCAGAACCTTCTTGACAATGCATTTAAATACAGCAGCAAAACAGAGAATCCCGAGCTTGTCATCCGCAGTGAAACAAGGGACAATAAAAAAATCATACTCATACGAGACAATGGTGCCGGCTTCGATATGGCCAAGGCCGGCAGGCTGTTCACTCCTTTCCAGAGAATGCACAGTGAAGATCAGTTCATAGGTACGGGCATAGGTCTGGCAACAGTCAAGAGGATCATTGTGAAACATGGCGGGACAATAAGCGCCGAAAGCGAACCTGGTAAAGGAGCGATGTTCAGTTTTACGTTTGAATAAAATGGATTTCATTCGTATATTTTCAGTGATAAAATCTTTCCCATGAGGACAATGATGATTTTTATCTTGGCTTTGTCCTTTTTCAAAATCGCCAGCGCTCAGAAAGAAGGCCAGGCCCTGGTTGATTCGCTATATGGGGAGCTGCCGCATATGAAGGAGGACTCCAATAAGGTGCGGCTGCTGGCGACCATCAGCTATGAAATGAAACATATCAATCCCCGTGCTGGCCTGGAACCCGGTCTCAAAGCTCTTGCACTTGCAGAGAAACTGAATGATCTTTACGGACAGGGATTGGCCCGCTTTTCCCTCGCCCTGAATTATAATTACCTGTCTCTGCTATCCGAATCAATAGAGCAATCGATACGGGCTGGGGCGATCTTTGAAAAAGAAGGCAATACCGACCTTCTTGCCGCAACCCTTTTCGGCCTCGCCCAGACCTATATGAGCTTCGATACCTCTGCCTCCCGCCGGACCACATTGAAAGCAAAAGCACTTCTCCCCAAAAACAGGGATCCTTTATGGATCGTAAGGAATTACGGCAGCCTGGGAAACAGTTACAAGAACCTCGAACAGAAGGATTCTGCATTGAAATATATCGCCTTGAGTTTAAAGCTGGCCGAAAAGTATCATATGAAATGGCAGATCATGATGGCGAAGAACAGGGTTGGGTCCATGTACTATTTTGCCGGAAAGACCGATACCGCTTATCCCATGCTGAGGGAAGCCCTGGAGTATTTCAAATCAATAGGGGCGAACCAGATGGTAGCCCAGAACTCTCAAACTCTGGGGCTCCTGATCGAAGGAAGGATTGCAGGAGCCGGCGTACAAAAGAAGGCTCTCATAGACGCTGCTATCGATTACGGGAAAGAAGCGCTTGAAGCCTCCAGCAGGATAGGTTTTGTGATGCAAATGCTGGGTTCATCCCGCCTGCTGGCCAATCTTTATGCCTTGAAAGGCGATACCAACACCGCATATAAATACCTTCTCATGAGTGAGCAGTATAATGAAAGGCTGTATGGAGTGAAAGTTGTGACCAGGGCATCGATGCTCAACGTGAAAAACGAACAGCGTTTGAAAAATCAGCAGCTTCAACTACTTGAACTTAAAAACAGGCAACAGCTGATCTTTATCATCGTTTCGGCCTGCGGTGTGTTTGTTTTATTCATCGTGATCCTGCTGATCATAAAAAGCCGGAGAACGGTGAAAAGAGCATACGACCTTGTCAACAAGCAGAAAGAAGAGATTATCAAGGTCCTTGGAGAACTGGAGTCCACCAACCTGAAACTTGAATCAACAAACCATGAACTTGAAGCCTTTTCATATTCGGTGTCGCATGACCTACGGGCGCCGGTTCGCAGGATCGAAGGGCTGAGCACGATGCTGAAAGAGGATTATGAGAAATTGCTGGATGCCGAAGGCAAAGACCTCCTTAGCCGTGTCACCGAATCGTCACAGCTGATGAACAGCCTCATCGAAGACATGCTTCAGCTTTCACGCATCACCCGCCAGACAGTAACAAAAGCTCCATGCAATGTCAGCGAAATGGCGGCAAAGATATGTGAGGACCTAAGGCCGGTTTACTCCGGACCCGAGTTCAGATGCAGTGTGGAAGAAGGGATCATTGTCAATGCCGATTCGCATCTGTTAAGGATAGCGTTGCAGAACCTTCTCGACAATGCCTTTAAGTACAGCAGCAGGACTGAATATCCCGAAATCCTTATCCGCAGTGAAATAAAAGACAACAGAACTGCTATTATCATTGAGGATAACGGGGCAGGGTTTGACATGAGCAAGGCAGACAAGTTATTCACCCCTTTCCAGCGCATGCATACAGAAGAGCAGTTCAAAGGAACAGGTATTGGCCTGGCTACAGTGAAACGGATTGTGGTAAAACATGGTGGTACGATCGGTGTCAGAAGCGAACCCGGAAAAGGGACGACTTTCAGCCTTACATTTGAATAATTGTAATATCAGATATTCATTAAAAATCCAAGACATGAAAACAATCAATTTGAATCCCTGGTTTTTACTTATTGCTGTGACCGGGCTTTTTGCCGCCGCAGTTGCATTTAAACCAGCTTCACCACAGCCTGCGAAAGTGGTTTATATGCAGTTCACCACGGTTGAATCGATTATCCCGGGCGGACTTGGAAGGTCAAAAATGCTGACCACCATGCCCGACGGATCGAAAACCGAGGATGACCTTCAGAATTTTTACAGCATGGTGGGAATTAATTTTGGCAATATCTCCAATAATAATAATGCCATCACAAAGAAGATCAACGACCTGATAACCCAGGGCTGGGAATTCGACAAGATAGTTACCGGCACCCAGAGCCCGGCTGAAAATAACGGGCAGGGGATTTTTATAAGCAGATATTTCTTTAAAAGAGCAGTGGAATAAACCGGCAAATGAATCCATTTCCGGGAAATTGAACAATGAGACCATAATATGCCCTTAGGATTTCGGGTTGGTTAATTAATTCCCGACTTTTGCAGCATGTCTTTGAATTTATGTTCGCTTAACTCAGGAAGTAACGGGAACTGCTATTATATCGGAACTGAAACTGAAGCTGTGCTGGTCGATGCAGGCATCAACTGCAGGGAAATTGAACGCAGGATGCTAAGAGCTGGGCTTTCGCTTGAAAATGTAAAAGGTATTTTCATCTCCCACGAGCATACCGATCATACCAGGGGAGTTGAAGTGCTTTCGAGAAAACACAGGATCCCGGTTTATATATCTTCCCCAACCATGCTGAAAAGCATGATGTGGTTTGAACCTGACCTGGTAAGAATATTTGCATCCAATGAGGTGGTGCAGCTGGATGAATTGCAGGTGAAAATCTTTCCGAAAATACATGACGGGATAGATCCTCACAGTTTCACAATAAGCTGCGGGAGCATAACTGCAGGTGTTTTTACTGATATAGGTATGGCCTGCGGGAACCTGCTCAGCCATTTCTCGAACTGCCATGCAGCTTTCCTGGAATCAAATTACGATGAATCCATGCTTGAAAACGGGCGTTATCCCATCCATCTGAAGAGAAGGATACGAGGTGGGAACGGGCATCTGTCAAACATCCAGGCACTCGACGTTTTTATGAACCACAGGGCCTCATTTCTGAAGCTTTTAGTTTTATCGCATCTTTCAGAACAGAACAACCATCCGGAAATTGTCAACAAGTTGTTTGCTCCCCATGCTAACGGTACTGTGGTTGCTGTTGCATCACGTTATTCCGAATCCCGGGTTTTTAAAGTAAAATGAACCGACGGAAAAGGGCCGGGCAAACTTTGGTCAGGAGGCAATGAATAATTTTCTCCAGATTTCATAAAATCTTTATAGACGGTTGTAAAGTGTGAATGGGGGCCGGTTACAGAATTCATAAGCCGCAAATATTAATCATTGTCGATAATTAAACACCCCGAATCCCGTAAATTATGCGTATCTTGTTGAAATACTCAAGTTTCATACCATAAATCAGGAACCCGAACCATGAAAAAAGATACCTTGGAATATAGAATGATGCAGGAACATAACCGATATAAAGTCCCTGATTCAAAATTTTTATCGGGCTCACTCGTGGGGAAGCATCCAATCAGCCTTGATGGTGGCAGGACTACAATTTTTATTGCTGATATGAGTAAAGAACAGGAAACAAGAGATAAATATCAGCAACGCAAAGACAACAGGCTTAATGTCTACTCTAAAAAACCAAAAGTATAGGTTCCGGTAAGTTGTTTCTTCAGAAGACATTCGAAAAATTCGATTTTTCAATCCAGGGGATTGAAGCAGGCGATTATGAGAATTGCACCTTCATCAATTGCATTTTATCAAGACTTGATTTGTCAGGAATAAGCTTTTCGGAATGCTTATTCAAGGGCTGTGACCTTAGCCTGGTAAAGCTGAACAATACCGCATTTAAGGATGTGAGATTTAAAGATTGCAAGCTCCTGGGCCTGCGATTTGAGAACTGCGCTGATTTTCTGTTTTCAGTTCAATTTGACGGATGCAACCTCAACCTCTCGTCATTTTATAAAAAGAACTTAAAGAAGACAGGTTTTATTAATTGCATCCTGCAGGAAACAGATTTTACCCAGTCGGACCTGAACAGCGCGGTTTTTAACAACTGCGACATGTTCAGGACTATCTTTGAACATACAAATCTCGAAAAGGCAGATTTTCGCACTTCATATAATTATTCGATAAATCCTGAAATAAACCGTCTGAAAAAAGCCAGGTTCTCATTGGCGGGCGTTGCCGGTCTTCTGGATAAGTACGCAATTGAAATTGAATAAAAAACAAAATGCCCTTACCAATAGACAAGGGCATTTCATCATTTACCATGAAATGAATTATGTTATAAATTAAGCAGTCGTTATTCTACTTTTTTGCAGCAGCTTTCTTGACTACTTTTTTGGGAGCAGCTTTCTTGACCACTTTTTTAGGAGCAGCTTTTGCAACAACTTTCTTTGCTGCAACTTTTGTAACTGCTTTTTTGGGAGCAGCCTTTTTGGCTACTACGGCTTCCTTAACTGCTGCTTTTACTGCGGCTTTCTTAACAACTTTTTTTGGCGCAGCTTTCTTAACCACTTTTTTAGGAGCGGCTTTCTTAACAACTTTTTTTACTGTTTTTGCCATGACTTTTATTTTTTAATGAAGCAGTAAAACTAATGTGGTTTACAGAATGATAGATACATGTTTTATAAATTTTATCATCTACTTATGAACATATTGCAGAAGAGATGAATCGGAAAGATCCAAAAGAGAATTATTTATTTTCCATACACGGCTTATGCATTATAGAAAAATGCAAAGCAAGTCTCACGCAAACACTGATTCCTAGCGGTCTCCGGAGATGATGATGCTTTTTACCTGCCGGCCGTTGGCAGTACTCACCGTCATCATATAGCAGCCTTTAGAAAGAGATGAAAGGTCAAGTTTTTTCCTGAGCGTTGTACCCTGTGGTTCATATTTCGCTTGAAAAACCATATGTCCCAGGAGGTCCGTGACACTGACATCCGCAGTCATATTAACGCAATTCTGAACTGTAAATTCAAAGAGGCCATTTGAAGGATTAGGTTGTATCTGGATTTCAGGATCCCCGGAAGCCAGGCTGTTTACGCCAGTGCAAGGATCGAAATGAATTTTCACTGTATCGCCTCTAAGGCCGTAGCATGGTGCAACAGGATGTATCTGGAGGATCAGGGTTACACCGTTCTGCTTGTCGAGAGCCCCCGGATGATAAGGAGCAATCAAAGACATCGGGTTGTCAAAATGTCCGTCACCGAGAGTGGACCATAAACTTTCGTCAAAACCCGAAGCCGTTCCGTGAACAGTAAATACGGGAACATAATTGCAATACGTGGTATCGTTCCCGGCGTTGACGCTGGGGCCTGACTGAACGGGAAGTTCAACAGATCCGTTTGCAGAATTACTGCCCTGGCTGATCACTACATTGTATGTTGTGTTTACCGAAGGATGTACCCAGGGATTCCTTAGGACGGATGTGAATCCGGGAGGAACGGAAGTCCAGGAATAAGTGTAGCTTCCGCCTCCTGATCCAAGCACGTTCAGATGGCTGCTGTCACCGTTGCAGATGACCGAAGGAACAGCGATGGCAGGATCCTGCACAATTACCGGAGCGTTGCTGGTAAACGTGTGGATGCCGTCGCTGACCTGGACGGTGTAGGTGGTTCCCAGAAGCGGACGCACCCATGGGTTTTTCTGTGTTGAAGTAAATCCCGTGGGATTGGATGACCATGAATAGGTGTAATTGCCGCTGCCGCCGGTTACCGTGACGTTTAGATGAACAGTGTCGAACGGGTACATGATAGCAGGCACAGCAAATGCAGTTGCCATGAGGTTGTTTCCAAAAGCAAAAGCGCCTACCCTTGCCCACCATGCCCAGCTTGCGGTCGAGGTCTTATAATATTCCTGGGTATACCAGAATTTTCCCGGGACTACCGGATCAGCATTCATCGCAGAGTAATCTCCCCACCTCGGCCTGCCCCCGATAAGGCAGGTTTGCGAACCACCTCCGTCGATAATCGCAGCTTCGGCAACGCTCATGGTATTGAGGGGATCTGATACCTGGCGGCCGGTGTAATAAACCGAAGGATATTTATTGTCGCCCGACAGCGAAAATCCAAGCGCAATATTATTCAGGGAGTCAATAGCGATGCTCCCCATCCAGCGGCCGTTGTTATCGGGCGAATAAGTGCTTTCCTGGTATATCGTCCAGTTGGCAGGATTGGCGCCTGTATTCTGGAGCTCCCACCAACGGATGCCGGCATGTCCGTTGACGTTAACAGTGGAATTGCAAACCATAGACCAATGGGTGCCGAAGTTCCTGAAAGGCAAACGAAACATCAGCCGCCCCGATATAGCGTCGAGTTTGAAAGAAGTTCCTTTCTGGGGGATATCTTGAACGTAGCCGCTATAGGCAGCCACAGGGATGGTTACCAGTTGGGTGTAAGTGGAATTTGCAGTTGTAGTCCAGTCAACGTGGAAGCCGTAGATCCTTATATGCCCGTTTGCCAGCCATGAAAAAAAGTTGGGAGTTCCCAATGGAGGATAAGTTCCGTCACAATCGGATGGCAATACAGCCCATGCTTCGTTGGAAGATGGAAGTGAAAAGTACACCATCCGGGCAGTAGGGTTGCCTTCATACATCTCAGCTTTGTTGAAACATGCAGCACCGGTACCGACACCACCACCGCCTGAGAAATTGTTACTGCTCATATAGATCCCGTCGGGCCAGACTCCGAGTTTGGGATAATCGGGCATATAAGTAAACTGGAACTGGTAACGGTAATACTGGCCGAGGGGATCACCTGTTGCGGAAACGGCTACCATTTCAAAAAACGGGCCGGCGGGATAATTCGGCAAGGAAAATTGTGTAAAGATCCAGCGGTTTTCAACTTCATCATAAAGAACAACGGCATCACCGCTGTTGACATTATTATAGAGCCCGGTGAACATTGCAGTATTGTTGACCGGCCCTATCAGGAGGTTTCCCGCTTTGTCGAAAATTGAAAAATGACAATTTACAACCTGGATATAATGATTCGGGCCGACATCCCCGTCGCAATCGGGAGGAGCGACGCTATTGGTGTTGTTCGCACCGTCGAATGAAGCCAGAAGTGTGTCGGTCGTGTTTATGCCGTGATAATTCTGAACCATATTGTCGACTCCTGATGATGCATTTCCAGGCTGATCAGTGCGACGGAGATGGTTTAAGACAATACCATCTTTCCATGACATGTCGGCTTTGGTTTGCGGTGTTTTGATCATGTCCCTGAGCGGTGGAGACACATCGAAATAAATACATTTTGAAACCTGCGGTTTAGGACCGGGCGTATTCTGTGCAGGCGAAATCAGTACTGCCATAGTGCCAAGGAGTAAAAGAGAAATCCGTCTCATCATATGAATATAAAATTTATTTGTAACAGTAAATGGAAGAACACTTTACAAACATACGCATAAAAAACGCCGGGCAGGAATTTCACCAAACAAATAACCTGCGGCCAATGTTGTATATTTATCCTTTGAAAAGTGTTGCTGATTCAATTCGTTGAATGTACTTTAAATGCTGAGTCGTATGAAAAAATCAAAAACACACAGTGTTTTCCTTTTGGTTGCGGGCTCCTTGTTTGCAGTGTTCAATACGGGGTGTACAAAACAAAGCGTAGTACCCGTTGTGCCAGATACGCAGGGAAAGTTAGAGGTATATGCACACCGTGGGGCAAGAAGCTATGCCCCTGAGAATACTATCCCTGGTTATACCACAGGGCTGGCTATCGGGACTAACTGGGTTGATATGGACATCGTGATGTCAAAAGACGGGGAAGTGATCGTATCACATGACATCAAGCTCAATCCTGCGATTGTAAGGGGGACCGACGGAAAGTTCATCACCGACCGGAAGATTGTAAAAACATTAACCCTTGAAGAGATAGAGCAATACGATGTTGGGCGCATGGATACAGCCACTGCCTACAGTAAATTTTTCCCGGCACAGAAAGGAATGGACGGGGTGCATATGCCAACCCTGAGGGAAGTGATACACTACGTGATCAGCAAAACAAATAAAAAAGTGGGTTTCCAGATCGAATTTAAAACCGATCCTGAACACAATGACTGGACTTACACTCCGGCTGAGTTTGCGGCTGCGCTTTACAGAATAATGCAAGATGAGAATATTGTAAGCATTTGTGAGATCCAGTCGTTTGACTGGAGATGCCTTTATGAACTTCAAAAACTGGATCCCCTGGTAAAGACAGCGTATCTGACCGAGTGGGATAATGAACCGGGGACCCCATACAGTTTCTTTGATCCTGATCCTGCAAAGGCGGGATTATGGACTGGCGGGGTATTGGTTAAGAATCATAAAAATTCAATTCCCCAGATGGTTAAGGATATGGGAGGAACATGCTGGGAGCCCGAAGATGTTGAGCTTACAAAAGAGACACTGAAAGAGGCTCATAGCCTGGGATTGAAAGTGGTGGTCTGGACCTGGCCTGAACACAGCGGGACCGTATTCAATGTCAAGCTGGTGTCGGATCTTATTGACCAGGGAGTGGACGGTATCATCACTGATGATCCGGGAATGCTGATATCCATGCTGGCAGCCAGGGATTACAAGCTGCCCGCCAGGTATTGATCAGGCATAAATGATTTTTCACTGGCCTGTCTGCATGCCAGGGCCTGTCTTTTCCGGCAAATCAATATTACAAGCGTAATGAATTTTCAGCCATTTTCTTTACTACTTCTCCCTCGAAATTGTAAAGTTTCACGAAGGTTTGTGAAGAGGCCGCCTCATTCTGTGGGATTATAACGACAAAATTCATTGTTGTCAGTTTTGGATTACGGTCAATCCATGTTCCCGAATTTGCATAAACTGATTTCTGCCCTTTATAGTTGTTTGATGAAATAATCCTGGCAACATGAGTATGACCGAAAACGACGATTCTCTTATTCGAATTCGGGTTCATAAAATATTGCAAGCTCGACTGCCTGTCAGTTTCAGCCGCATCTGCCACATATCTCATCGCCTGGGCTACAGGAATATTTACAGCCACATGGTTGAGTGTTTGTCTTTGATCCCACGTATCCTGGATCCCCTTATAAAGCTTCACATCAATATGCCCTCCGGGGGATGATTGATATGGCAGAAGATCTTTTACTGAATATGTCCCGGTGAATTCATTCACGTTTGTCACAATGATTTTTTCATCAAACTTGTTTTTTATAGTGAACATGTTCAGGGTTGCTTTCCAGAGTTTCCAGTATCCGAATAACAGAGCCTGGCTGTTATCGCCCGTGAGATTTTTAGTAACGGCCGATACTGAATCGCCGGCTGCTTTACGACCCTGCACAACATGCAGTGTAGCTATTCTGGTAAAAAAATATCCCGGAGGCAATATGGTCCCCGGCGCAATATCCTGGTTTGAAACAGGGTCGGGTGCGCAGAAAAAGTTATAGCGATGCCCGTGCTCAATGGCTATTTCAGGATGAGCGGCAGGCGAATAGGTGCCTAGCCCAAGCTCTTTGTCGCGAACCTGATTAATTCCCGGCAGGATAGTTGCAATATTTTCTGCAGTAATAGTGAGATCATGGTTGCCGGGCACATAGGTAACTAAAATTTTTCCACCCTTGATGATGCGGTTTAAGGCGGCTATCACTTCTTTATTTGCGATCGCTATACGCTTCACAAAATCTGCCTGGTCCTTTCCCATATACGTATTGGTTGTAGCCGGGACAAACCACTCGTCAAGTAAATCCCCGGCAATAACAAGTTCTTTAACATTTGGCGAAATACTTATCCTGTCAAGAAATTTCTCAAGTGGTTTAAGATTTTTGTTGATCTCTGCATAGGCGAGGTCGGCGCCAAGATGAATGTCGCTGATCACGACAATCGTATTACGTTCATTACCGCCGTTGGAGAAGGGGTCTGAAGTCGGCTGCGAATAGGTCATATTGCCAAATATAAAAAAACCTGTAACCAGAATTAACTTGCTTATTTTTCCTGATGTTTTCATTGATACTGCATTTATGATTTTCCATAAAAGTAAACAAATTGTATCTATCGAACGAAAATATTCCAACAGAGAAACACGAAGTGTCGCCGGATTCGACTATCTTTAACAAGCTGTTGCAGTACAAAAAAATAAATGCGTCATTGAACAAACAACCCGATATTGATGAACTTTTAAAACATGGCTTATCCTGCTAACATTCCTTTTCATGAAAAATAAAGCTTTCCTACTTGTATTTTTTTTACTTGCCGGATATCCTGCTGTCCTTAAATGCCAATCCTATGAAGGTTATATTGGGGATAACATACCCGTGTGGTTTACTTTAAGTGCAGGAACAACTGATGCCGTTCTTTACGGAACGTACTTCTATAAAAAAAACGGGGATACGATTTCCATATCTGGATCAATGACAGGGAATACTATCATCCTTAATGAAAAGAACAAGGATGGTCTCATTACCGGGATATTTGCCTGTATGAATTTTATTGACAGTATCACCGGAAACTGGAAAAAACCAAGTGGAGACAAACTGCTTCCTGTGAAATTATACAAGGTGAATCCATCCTTTAAAACCTGCGCCAGGATACCTGCTGCCGACAAGCTGATCCTGACACAAGGGAATACATTAAATAATGAATTAAAGGACTATGCAGGTGATTCAGGCAAACCCCCGAAGCTGCGTTATAATTTCGCTGAAAAATGCATTGTCAGTACTTATTTTGATTGGGAATACCTTGGTCCGTATTTATCAACAGGGACAATTCATCATACATTTAATTTAACCAGCAATAAAGAAATTGCTTTGTTAAAAGAAATTGATCCCGCTAAATTGCCCCAGCTTAAAAACAAAATAAAATCCCGCATCCAGAGCGCATTGGATTCTGCAAAAAATAATTATTCAGTACAGGAGTGGATCGATGCCTTTGGAGATAAAAAAACCTATGAGGATTCGTTCAGGGTTTCAGAAATAAAAGAAAACGCATTTGATAACTACTTTATCAGGAATGACTTTATGTATATCAAGATTGATGATTATTTTGCTTTCCCGCATGTCATACAGGCCATGGATTTAACTATTTCAATAGTAATTCCATTTGCGGAATTAGGATCGTACCTTAATGATAGTTCAATTTTGAAAAACATAAGTAAAGCAGGACAGTAAGCAGGAGAAGCATGCGAGGCCGACAGTGAAGTTTGTTTTTCTCAGGAATTATTTAAAAGTTTAAGAACGTGCATTTCCCGGTTTTTTATCGGCATATTTTTCTGAATGAAGATTGTTACCATCTTCTTCATCTGCGCGTTCCTCGACAAGTTCTGAAATTTCCGCAGTATGAAATGAAAGAACTACCCAATTCTCATTATCAACAACTCCCTGGTGCCATACATTGACCGGGATCGAAAGCCATCGTTTAACGACTTCTTTTTCAGGATTGCTTTCAAGAAAATTGGATTCCCAAACGGAACCAGGTTTGGTTTGAAAATCGCCTGATCCCTGGTATGACCTCATTCTCTGGATACTGTTGGGATGACGTTCTGCCCCGGTAGTCATGTTTTTTCTGAGGTTGAACACCCAGCAGGATTTAATTTCGGCCGGCAATTCCTTGCTGAACATATCCAAAGGAATAGGTTCCCACGACATCATTGCATCAGGGTTGTCTTCAAGGGTCTGTTCAACCCTTTGAATAACTCCAACCATATGTTGCCTGATGTTGTGTTCCTTAACTGCATTGTCAAGCATTTCGAGTATCCTTAATTCTTTAATATCCATCATGGTTCAGCTTGTGAAAAGTTTTAGTGATTGATGCCTCTTTCCCGGATGACCAAGAAACGGGTAAGTTCTGATTTTTCAAAGGTAAAAGGATTTTGCGACAATTTTCGATCCCGGGCCCATCCCGGGCCAATTTGAGCAACAGGGAAAATTAGAATTGAAAAAACAGTTATACATTTACCCGTAAAACTGAAAAACCCCACGTCAATGTTCAAACAAAAATTCCCCGCACTCATCCTGCTGTTCTTCGCACTGGTCTTATTCACTCAATGTAAAAAAAGCAAGTCCGAATCCGTATCCTATCATTACCAGTTTATTTTCCTGACAGAGGAATACAAACCACTTAATTACACTTCAAACGGGAACCTGACTGGGCTGGCTCCGGAGATTCTGAAAAATGTTGGCCAGCAGCTCAGCATCCCGTTTGAAGTAAGTGTACTTCCCTGGGACCAGGCGTATACTCAAGCCTTGCAGACAGACAACGCAGTCCTGTTCTCGACTATTTTAAACACCAACAGAAAAACCCTTTTTAAGTGGGCCGGGCCTGTTGCCAGCCTTGACTGGATGTTTTACTCTTCTTCGCAAAACCCTGTCATACTGAATTCCCTTGACGATGCAAAGAAGATCGGAAAGATTGGAGTCATTAAAGATTATTCAATCACCCAGTACCTGCTTGACCAGGGTTTCACAAACCTGGAATACTGTACTACCAATATTGATGCGTTTGAACGCCTGCTGAAAGGGGAAATAGATCTTTTTCCTTCGGACAGACTTACTACGGATGCAGCTCTTGAATCCCTGAACAAATCATACTATTCGGTCGCGGAACGGCTGACCATACGTACAGACCTTGTCTATTTTGCATTTAATAAAAAGGTGCCTGATGATGTGGTTGCGGATTTTCAGATGGCAATAGACCGTTTAAAGGATAACGGGGTCCTGTTATCATTATACAGAAAATTCATGAATTCGTCTGATTTCCCCGGCAGTTTCCAGATCTATACCGAGAATTATCCGCCATTGACATTCAGGGATTCGTATGGAAATATTACCGGATTCGGGTCGGAAATTGCTAAGGAGATCATGAACAGGAATAATATTTTCTCGGGAATCAGGCTCACGCTATGGAGCATAGGGTATGACCTTGCCCTCAATAATCCAAACATAGGCATTTTCACTATGGATCATACGCCTTCCCGTGATTCTCTTTTCCAGTGGGTAGGGCCCCTGGGGACGAACACAACTTATTTTTATACAAAAATCGGATCGGGAATAAGCATCACTTCCCTTGATGATGCAAAAAATCTTTCATCAGTCGGTACCGTGACATCATGGTTTTCGGACCAGTACCTGAGATCGATTGGATTCACAAACCTTGTGTCGGAAGGGGATCCCGCAGTGATGACTAAAAAACTAATGACAGGTGAGGTGGATGCTTTCGTATGTTCATGCGTTACCTTTCCCGATATTTTAAGGGCAGCCGGGTACCAATACAACCAGGTAATCCCGGCTTTCACGCTGATGTCATCGGATTATTACATTGCCTTTTCAAAAACAACATCTCCGGCCGTGGTCGCACAATGGCAGTCGGCCTTTGTTGCAATGAAAACCGATGGCACATATGATGCCATCTATAAAAAATGGTTCCCGTAAATGTCGGAAATGTAATCAATCTCCGGGGATGAGATTTGTTCATTTATTCCGGCAGGAATAGCATAATACATCACCCCGAGAAATCAGGATTCCCAAGGTTCATCCACATAAAATCATATGGTGAAGAGTTATACCATCCATGCTGGGCAAAAGCAATCAACGAACACAATAGTAAGACAAAGGGAAACAATCTTTTCATAAAAGATAGTTTAATGAAACGCGTTCCAGGCCAAATAAAGTTCTTCCATCCTGCAAAAGTCGTAAAATTATTTTTCGGAAAGTTTTTATTATCTTTGAACATGAATGATATTATACTAGTCTGATAACATGAGAAAAAGTTTATTATTTGCAATTCTGCTGATGAGTTTGTCGGGATTTCCTGTTTTTGCACAGGATAGTCAAACTGCGAAGGACACGACACTTTTAGGTCTGCCGGGGGACAACCTGAATCTTTATGCGGTCCTGGATCTTTTTCAAAAGTCAAAGACCATTGAGGATTTTGAAAAATCGTTAAATCTGGAAAAAACAGGGATCAATAACCTGGACCTGAACCTGGATGGTAAGGTTGATTTTATCAAGGTTGTGACTAAGCAAAAGGGGGATGATTTTACCTTTATCCTACAGGTTGCTGTGAATGAGAAAGAGACTCAGGACGTTGCGGTCATCCTGGTATCAAAGGATAAGGATAAAAAGGTTTCCATCCAGATCGTCGGAGATGAGGCACTTTATGGGAAGGGTTACATAGTTGAACCCAAAACCACTGTAAAACCCGCTGTGACTCCTAATCCCGCGTATACCGGCACTGACCCCGTTAAAACTGCCACACCGCCAACAACTACGGTAGTTGTGGTTGAATCAACCCCTATCGTACAGTACGTTTACTCGCCTGTTTATGTGCCCTATGTGCCGCCTTATTATTACGGATTTTATCCTCCCTATTTTGCTGCGGCTACCGTAATGGCGGTCAGCATTTATCATCATAATACCTATCATTACGGTGGTGCTTATGGTTATCACGGCAATACAACGGTGGTCGTTAATAATAACAATTATAATAGTTACAATAAGACCAGGAACACCTCCAATACGGTGAACCATAATAACGCTAACGGTAATTATAATAACAACAGATCTTCAAACGGGGGTTCGGCTTCAACTCGTCCGTCAAATGGCAGTAAACCCTCGACGCAGCCATCAAATAAACCTTCAACAGGGAAGTCCCCCTCGACGCAGCCATCAAATAAACCTTCGACAGGGAAATCACCCTCGACCCAGCCATCAAACAGACCATCAACAGTTAATTCCCCTTCAGCGCAACCCTCAAACCGCTCTTCATCAGGAAATTCACCTTCGGCGCAACCTTCAAACCGTTCATCCTCCGGTTCTTCCGGCTCATCGCGGCAGTCGGCATCACCAGGCAGCTCTCCTTCTTCAGGATCAGGTTCAATGGGATCATCCCGTTCCCGTGGCGGTGGCGGCGGCAGTGGCGGCGGCGGTGGCGGCCGAAGACGATGACTTATTTATTTTGCCGGCATATCGGTGGCACTCATATCCCTTACACAGACATATTTGCCATCCCTTTTCTCAAACAAACACATGTAATTCCCGGTATTAACATCAGAATTATTAGAATCGACAACCTTATAATAGCCAACTTCAATCACCAGATTCCCGTCATTTGATACAAAAACATCGTTGGTCTTAAACGAAATTTTATTGGATTTTGAAAAGGCATCAAGATCGTCAATTAAATATTTGACAATTGCCTGTTTCCCGACCAATGGAGCTCTGTGCTGAGCAAAGCTGATGGCATCATCAGCATAATAGCCAATGTTTTTTGCAACTCCGGAATTGTAGGTGGCGGCAAATTCGTCTTCCTTGGCCTGGATTTCCGTTTTTATTTTTTCTTTATCCACCACTGTATTTGTGGAATCTTTTTTACCTGGATTACATGCAATTACCAATGAAATTACATATAAAAACAATACAGCGTTTAAGATCCTGTTTTTCATAATTGTTGACTTTTAATTTTCGTACTGAATTGCTGAAAACATTCCATCATGGCTAAAATCCTGTAATATTTACAGATATACGTTGACCATTGCAGCCATCAAAGATAATAAAGGAGTTGAACTCTTCCAACCCTTAAAGATTGGAAAAAATTTCTTTTAGCTGTTGGCAGTTCTGCAGGATAAATCTGCGGAAGGTGGTCAAATGATCCTGTTGAAGGGCTTAAAGCGGATAATATTTTCGTATTAACCCCCGTAATAATTTACTATCGATAGGTTTTACAATAAAATCGTTACATCCTGCTTCAATTGCATTTACCTTTTCAAATAATTGCTTATACGCTGTTTGCGCAATGATTATTATTTCCTTGTTGAATTGTCGGATTTGACGCGTGGCTTCAAGGCCATCCATTTCGGGCAGGTTAATATCCATCAGAACAAGATCGATGCCGGCGGTATTACGGCAGATCTCAACGGCTTCGACTCCGGTTCCTGCTTCAAGAACCGTAAAACCCTCCCTTGCCAGTGAGATTGAAAGTAACATCTTCGATGCTTCGTCATCCTCAACAAGTAATGTTTTCAGAGTTTTTGCCTGTTTATGTTCTTTCAAATGCGAAGGAATATCTTCGCTGGTGGCTATTGGCTGAGTTTCACCTGCCTTCGGTACAGTAAAATAAAATGTAGTTCCCAGTCCTTCCTCAGATTCTGCCCAAAGTCTGCCGCCGTTTTTCTCGACAAACTCCTTGCTGAGAATCAATCCCAATCCAGTGCTGGGTTCACCATCGGTTCCATTGCGGCAGATATTGACATCAAGTCGAAAAAGGTTTTCAATCATTGCTTTGTTCATTCCGATGCCCGTGTCCTTTATGGAAATTTCAACCAATCCATCAGGAATAGGTTTTGCAGAGATGGTGACTTTCCCTTTTTTTGGCGTAAATTTCACGGCATTGAAGGATAAATTGCGAATTATCCCACCCAGCATATATTTGTCAGCAAAAACCATCAAATGGTCTTCTATGGTATTGTGGATCGTAATTTCTTTCCTGATAGCTAATTCCATAGCTGACTGCAGATCCGAAGAAATCGAGGGCAATAATAAAACCGGAGCAGGCTCAAAGGGAATCATACCCCTTTGCATACGTGACCATTCCAGCAGATTTTCAAGTAAACCATACAGGGTGGAGGCAGACTTTCTCATCGTCAGCGCAATCATTTTAATCTCACCTGCTGTCAAATTTGACAAGTCATCGACCAGCACCTGTGTAAATCCCAGCAGGCTGTTGAAGGGGTTGCGCAGATCGTGGGCAATGATTGAAAAGAATTTATCCTTTTCGGAATTGAGTTTTGCCAGTTCATTATTTTTCAGTTTTACTTCTTCCTCTGCTTGTTTGCGATCACTGATATCAAGAATGCTGGATAGAAGAAATAGGTTATTCCTGATGCTAATGATCTCAGCGGAGAACAAGGTTGAAATAACTGCGCCATTTTTTCTTCTGATCTGCAACTCGTTCCCTTTCACTTCGTTTCCTTTGATTAAAGCGGATATTATCCTCTTTCGGTCTTTCTCGTCCACCCATAGGTTCAGGTCGATGGATGAATTGTTGATTATTTCTTCACGAGTGAATCCTGTAATCGTTGAAAATGCATCGTTGATATCAAAGTATGTTCCTTCTTCCAGGCTGGTAATGGCGATTGCATAAAAAGATGTCTGAAAAGCTTTGGAATACTTTTCCTCACTATCCCTCAGAGCACTTTCCAATCGCTTTTGCACAGTAATGTCACGGGCCGTATAGATCGACCCCCAGATGGCATCCTCATTATTCAATAATGGTGTTGCCGTAATGGAAAACCAGCCATCCAAAGATTCAATAAACAGCTCGGATTTGTGTTCCTTCCCATCCTTTAGCATTAGGAAGTGTGGACAAGAATCAGGTGGTTCATCTATTTGGTAAAGGCACCAGTAACATTTTGAGCCGATCAATGAGTCAGGGGAAATGTTCATCCGTGAAGCAAAAGCCTTATTAGCACGTAAAATGGTATAATCACGGTCAAGGATGAAGACCAGGTCAGGTGACATCTCGAAAATGTGTTCAAAATCAATGTCCCGGTAAGGGGAGTGGTTTAATTTGACCATCGGGGTGAAATTTCAAAAAAATGAGATCTTTTGATAATCTATCGATAAGAAAATGTCTTTTATGTGTGTTGTAGTAAAACTGTATGGCTGAAATTGTGACGATTAAAAATAATAATAAAAATTATGTCCCTGACAACAGCCTAGCATTTTATTTATATTTATTTCATTTCACTCTATGCTCAAATATTCCGAAAATCCTTTCAGCTGAAGAGTGATGAAGATGCTCCATGGTGGGATGATGAAAAAATTGAGAATTGCAAAAAATTCAAGCCAAGGCAGAAAAAATTTGCATTTATTAAAAAAAATGTAATTTTGCCCCAGTTCTTTAACAATCACTTATCGAGAAAGGCTGAGGGAATGGCCCTGTGAAGCCTTGACAACCTGGTACGGATTTATTCTATATCAAGGTGCCAACTCCAACCCTTTACGGGACAGATAAGTCAGAAGTTTTATTCAATCCATGCGATTTAAAATATTTGAAAAGCTCTTCTGATCCGTCTGAAGAGCTTTTTTGTTCTTCGGTTCTTTCTGGTAAGTGTTATAATCATTTCTAACACAAAAACAGAAAAACCATGAAAGAGAATACCAAAATCATCCATTCCATCCCGGTAGATGAACTTACCGGCGCAATCAGTGTTCCAATTTACCAGACATCCACTTTCGTGCAGGAAGCCCCTGGGGTAAATAAAGGCTTTGATTATTCGCGAACAAACAATCCCACGCGGCAGGCTCTTGAAAACCTGATTGCGATACTTGAATACGGAAGCAACGGATACGCCTTTGCCAGCGGACTGGCAGCCATCGACGCGGTAGTCAAGCTGCTTTCGTCAGGTGACGAGATCGTTGCAGTTGATGATATTTATGGTGGGGCATTCCGCCTTTTTACCCATATCTACCAGCGTTTTGGCATCAAGATAAAATATGTCGACACTACCAACGCCGCCAATGTTGCTGAAGCTATCACCTCTGCAACCAAACTTATCTGGATAGAATCTCCTACCAATCCGACCCTAAAAATCACCGATATCGAGGCAGTATGTAAAATTGCAAAACAACATAACTGCCTGGTATGTGTCGATAATACCTTTGCTTCTCCTGCTCTTCAGAACCCGGTCAGGCTGGGAGCCGACCTGGTGATCCATTCAGCCACTAAATACCTGGGTGGCCATAGTGATTTGATCGGCGGACTAGTAGTTACCAGGACAGCTGAACTCGGTGAAAAGATCAAGTTCATTCAGAATGCCTCAGGTACTATCCTTGGCCCATTCGACAGCTGGCTGGTGATACGGGGCATTGAAACACTTGCCCTTAGGACCAGGCAGCATTCAGAAAATGCAGCAGCAATAGCTACATTTCTCACAAGCTGCCCAGGGGTAAACAAAGTGTTCTATCCCGGACTGGAAAATCATCACAACCATGATATCGCCAAAAAACAGCAAAAGTATTTCGGCGGCATTGTCACTTTTTCATTGAAGGAAGATAGTGAAGAGGCTGCGACCAAATTCGTGACTTCAACAAAACTCTTTAAACTGGCCGAAAGCCTGGGTGGTGTGAAAAGCCTGCTCTGTCACCCGGCCACCATGACACATAAGTCAACTCCTGCTGAAATCCGCCATGCATCGGGAGTTTCCGACAGCCTTATACGACTTTCGGTGGGCCTCGAGGACAAAGAGGACCTTATCGCTGACCTGGAGCAGGCTTTCAGCCGTAATAAAGAGAAAATATAATCAACAGGTTCAATAGATTCACTGTTATGAGCAGAAAGAAAATTGTAATCGGACTTTTCGGGTTCGGATGTGTTGGGAAAGGATTGTGGGATATCCTTCAGCAGCGTATCGGCCTGGTTGATGTTGAAATCAGAAAGATTTGTGTGACTGACCGGAATAAGGCCAGGGAGTTCCCTCTGGAATTGCTTACGTTTGAGCCTGACGACATTCTCGGGGATCCTGAAATCAACCTGGTGGTGGAACTCATCGATAACGCCGATGTTGCTTTTAGTATCATAAGCAGGGCTTTTGAAAATGGGAAATCGGTAGTGAGCGCCAATAAAAAGATGATCGCGGAAAACTTCACATCACTGCTCGAATTACAGCGCAGGCATGCGGTTTCGTTTCTTTACGAAGCAGCATGCTGCGCCAGCATTCCTATCATCAGGAATCTCGAGGAATATTACGACAACGATATGCTCGAGCTGCTCGAAGGGATAGTAAACGGATCAACGAATTATATCCTTACCAGGATGAACCAGCAAGGCCTTGAATATGAAGATGCCCTGGTTGAAGCCAAAGAGCTTGGATATGCCGAGAGTGACCCTAAACTCGACGTGGAAGGGTTTGATTCAAAATACAAGCTCACTATCCTCATGGCCCATGCCTTCGGAATCACTGCCAAACCTGAGACGGTATACAATCTCGGCATCAACCGCCTTGGAACCGGCGTAAGCCGGTATGCCAGGGAGAAAGGGTATAAGATCAAACTGATCGCAAGGGCGATGAAACTCAGGGGGGATGAGTATATCGCCTATGTGATGCCCCAGTTTATAAAGCCCGACAATAACCTTTTTCATGTTGATGGCGTTTATAACGGCGTGATAACGGAAACATTTTTCTCTGACCGGCAGTTCTTTGTAGGAAGGGGAGCAGGGGCTTTCCCCACCGCCTCGGCAGTTTTATCCGACATTTCAGCCATCTCGTACGACTATAAGTATGAATATAAAAAGCTGGCAGCGCCGGGGCCCCGTCTTACCGATTCGTTTTTTTTAGATGTACTCGTTGTCTGCGGAAGTGAATATTGCCTGAACCCTGGCGATTTCAGTGATGTGGCCGAAGAATATCACGCAAAGGATTATCATTTCATCTCAGGTACGATTGATTTCAGAAAACTCACCGGAAGCTCATGGATTGGCAGACCCGACGTCTCGGTAGTACTCCTGCCGCTGGCAAGGGGTAAGACGTAAACATCGATACTGAAAGCATTATCCTGTTAGCCATCTTTGCATTTTACGTCTTCACAATTATAATTCCCTGAATGAAAGCAGGCAGAGAGGTTTCCCTTTCTGCCTGCTTTTATCATGTTTAATTAGTGATGATTACTCTGCGGATGACCCTGCAGTCGGTGCTTGTAAAGACTACCGTATAGACACCCGGCGGAGTGGATCTGAGCTCGATGAATTCAGTGGCCGTACCGCTGACCCTGATATCGGCCTTCTCGTAAATTATGGCACCGATCCCATTGTAGATGGCGATATTAAATAAAGCCGCAGTCGGCCAGCTGATCGCAGCAGTAAAACTCCCGTTGTTAGGCACGGGGTAGATTTTGAAGCTGCCGTACTAGTTTTCGGCCACACCAACACCCCTGATGTAAAGATGGTTTGAGGTGTCGGAATAACATCCCAGCAAGGTGACTTCGGTCCAGTACCAGCCCGGCTGGTTTGCCGGAACGATATAGGTTTGCCCTGTGGCCCCGCTTACGGCAGTCCCGTCATGATACCACTGGTTGCCGCTTACGGCGCTGGAGGTAAGCACATTCCCGCTGGCGGTGATGACCGGAGTCGGGGGTATGGGGTTGACCGTGAGGGTGAGGCTCGAAGTGGCGCCGTTACCGCAGAGGTCATTACCTGCCACTGAGATGGTCCCGGAGACTCCGTTGGAAGCAAAATTAAGGGTGATGTTGTTGGTTCCTGCACCGCTGGTGATACTGGACCCGGCGGGGAGTATCCATACGTAGGTTAAGGCGTTGGCAATGGGAGCAACAGAGTAAGCAATTCCCTGGGCTCCTGCACAAACGGTGGCAGGTCCGGTAATAGGTCCGGCCGGGTCGGGAATATACAAAACGGTGACGTTAAGCTGGACAGATGTTGCTGCCGTACATCCCGATGGATTCGTATACGTTGCTGCAATCCACTGGGGTCCTGAACTTGTCCACAGGACGTCGGCCTGGGCGGTTCCCTGCCCGGTAACGATGGTCCCTCCCAGAGAGATGGTCCAGATATAATTGCTATTGCCATATTGGGTCAGATAAGAAGTATACCCCGCACCAGGGCAAATATTACTTGTCTGGCCGGTGATGGTCGGAACAGGCAAGGGGTTCACGGTGATGGTGAAGGACTTGGATGGACCGGAACATGAGGCAGACCCGTTGGTAAAGGTTGGTGTAACCACGATGGTAGCAATTACAGGAACGGTCCCGGTATTGATAGCCGTGA
>JBAXBP010000027.1:0-29491 GCA_037141915.1 Bacteroidota bacterium
TATTTGATCAGGGGGTAAAACTGATTTACGGGGGTAGGCTCTGCTCGGGTGCGGGTGGATATCACCTGTTCTATCAAGATATATAAAGCGCAGCGGCCCGGATTACCGGGCCGCTGCTGCATTTACTAACTTGAATCAGGTATAAAAAAGAACGCTATTCTTTGACGATTTTCTGGATTATCCTGATGCCTTCGGCAGATGTGATCCGCAGTGTATACAATCCTGAATTCATCAGGCTCATATCCAGGCTTACGGTGTTCGCACCTTTGGCCAGGACCAGGTTCTGGCTCAGCACTTTCTGGCCGGTGAAGCTGTAGATCTCGATGGAGGCGTTGGCAGAGCTAACCATCTTAATGTTCAGGTTCAGCGCATCTTTTGCGGGGTTGGGATAAGCCGTGAAGCTTTCCACAGCCGAAACTTCGCCGATTCCGAGAATGGTTTTGCCGTTATAGGTCATGTTGACGACGGGGATGGGGTTTGCAGCGCTCAGTATGACTTTCACAAGGTCGCTGGTGGTGTTGGCGAGCTCGGGTTTCAGGAAATACGTGCCATAGGCCATATTGCTGAAATCAAAGGTTCCGTTTGCACTTACCCTTCTGAACCCGATGGGGTTGCCCTGTTCATCGGTCAGTATCATTGCGATCTGGTCGGGGGTGGCTGTTTTGAGTCCCTGCATGTTCACATGTCCGTTGATGCCTCCGGGTCCGTTGGGTCCGTTGGTTGCATGGATCAGGCTGATATTGTATGGGTTCTGCGCATTACCGAGCGTGATTTTCGTGGCCTGTTCCCAAAACAGGGAATGCAGATAGAACGTGGGCAGATATCCGCCTACAGAATCAAACGGCAGGGCCCAGATCACAAACTGTCCGCTGGGGACGTAAGGGAACATATAAACTCCTGCGCTGTCGAGGGGCGACATTGCAAAGAAGGGCATGCCCCCGGCGACGGTGTCATCCGAAAAGATCATTGCGAGCCCGTGTTCCATGGGGAAGTTGCCTGCGAACACCTGTCCGTAAACCTGGTGCAGGTTCATGGTATCTCCTACAAAGATATGCTGCATGCTGGTGAAGGTGCACTGGTTGGTATCGAGGGTCACGGTGGTGAGGTGGACTTCGTAATTGCCGGCTGCTGCGTAATTATGCTGTACAAGCCTGCCGGTATCGGCTGTGCCGTCTCCGAAAGCCCAGCTATAGGATGCAGGTACGTTGCCCGCCATATGGCCTTCAAAATTCACATGCAGGAAGTTGTTCATATGGGTGAACCAGCTGTTGCAGGGGGGTGGCGGCGGCGGACCAATATGCACTTCGTGGCATTCGGTGCTGGTGCATTTGGTTGAGGTGGTGATAGTGAGGCAAACGTGGTAGTCGCCGTCAAGGGTAAAAACATGAGTGGGGTTCTGTATGGTAGAAATATTGGTAGTGCCTGATGCAGAATCTCCGAAATTCCAGAGCCACGCCACCGGTGCGGGAGTTGAAAGATCAAAGAAATGAACGGTCTTCATCATGGTGTTCGAATCGCAGGTCCAGGTGAACTGAGCATGGCATCCGCCGGTGGAGTCGCCTACCTGGATGGCATGGGTCCTCATATCGAAACAACCTGCTGAGCTGTCGCCCATCATCAGGGTAACATTATATACACCGGGTGCTGCGAAAAGGTGAATGGGGTCGAAGAGTGTGGAGGTGCTTCCGTCGCCGAAATCCCAATGCCAGGGCCCGTTAGCGCCAACCGAGGTGTTGACGAAATAAAGGTTCAGGGGATTTGGCGGAGGTGGCGCTGCAGTGGGATAGAAATCGGCATGGCAGGGGGGAGGTGGTGTGCCGTAGCAGATGGCGAAATTATGGGTGAAATTGAGGACCCCGGGATGAAAGTAAAAATTTTCCATATGCAGGATCTGCCTGCAGTCCCATACAGATACGGTGACGACGCCGCTAAGTGCGCCTCCGTTGAAAACAACGGTATCGGCATAATAGCCATTGGCATTGGTAAATACGGTATGGTGAAAAACGAACCCGCCCGTAGCCGAATCGATGTCGATATGGACGGGGTACAGGTTGAGGGCGTTTCCGTTGGCGCTGTCGGTGACATAGCCCGAAACGTGGAGCTGGTCGGCGGTGGCGGTCATCCCGGCTGCTGCTAACCACATCATCAGTAAGAGAATAAGTTTTTTCATTGGGGCAGATTTTGGTTGTTTGTTAATTGCTTTATTGAAGCTTCTGTAAATATAACCCGAATATTTCAAAAGGTTGCCTGGTCGCTCGCATTTTTGCATCGCGGCTGTCGCTTACACATCTCATCGCCGCTACGGTGGCTGTATTGAGCGAAGCACTTTACAAAAGCTGCATCAGGTGCGAGGAGCCTGAAATCGGCAAGAGGAGCCTTTCATCATATCGCTCCGCTGCACCGTAGCAGCGTTGTAAAGATGCAAGCGACAGCGGCGTGACTTGGGAGTGAATAGCAGCGTTGTAATTCGCAAGCGTAAAATGATTTTCGTAAGTGCGAACAGGAAAATTCTCACATACTGCATCTTGCATCCTGTATCAGAAATTGATCAGAACCGCAGCGCGAACGCCTATGCTCCAGGGCTTGGTAGTGATATCCGAAGACTCATACACCGAATTAAAATAATACCGCATCTCGGGCTCGAGCTCGATGCTGAAGCGCCGCGACAGCCTGAAAGCGGCATTGATCCCTCCTATCGCCTGCCAGTTCAGCTGGATGCGGTCGGGGGTCACATTATTAATTGAAACGATGCGGTCCTTGCCGGCCTCATAGGTAGAGGTCAGGTTCTGGGTATTCACCAGCAGCGACATCACCGCGCCGGCCCTTACTCCCAGCCTCAGCCAGCTGTTGTTCCAGAAATCATAGCCCAGCAACAGGGGCACCTGCAGATAAGTATAGCGTTTCTGCACATAAGAGTAAGTATATTCTTTGGCCGTGTCGTAAACACTGGTGCCTGTCATATAATAGGTGGGATTCAGCTTGCTGCCATCCTTGCTCCACGAAAACGTAATGGAATCGAGCGCCTTGTAGGCTCCGAGGTAGGGGTTCGACTGCACCAGCACCTCGTGCCAGCCGTTTGTAATGCTGAGCCCCACGCCGGTCCTCACCGAATAATTCCCGAAATGAAACGTGCCTTCTATCCCGGCATTGTTCACGTATTTATCGCCATTCAGGGTGTTGAACATCCACTCGGGGGTATAGTAAATACCTGTACTGATGTTCCAGTTTTTCTGCGGATGGCTTCTCGTTTTGGTTGCCGGCAGTTTTTCTTCGTTCACAGTCTTCGGCTTGACCAGCGGTTCTGCCGGTTTCACAACAGGTTCAGGCTTGGGCTCTGCAGCTGGTGGTGCCACTGCTGCAATTTCCGGAGTATTTATTTTTTCATCGGTTTTTGTAAGCTGTGCATTGGTTGTTTCATTTACTTTAATGACTGCGGATGGCTCCGCGGGTGGTGAAATTGCTGCGGTTTCATGCAAGCCGGCCGCCGGCTTCTCAGCCGCTGTTACGGATGCAGGATGCAGGATGCAGGATGCGGGTGCTGCATTAGAATTGTAAGCTTTCGTGGCTCCGTCACTCGTAACAGCTTGCGCTGAAGGCTTAAGGCCGGAAGTTGCTTTAACTCCGCCACTCCTAACCTGCGTGGCATCAGCCAAACGCACATTACTATTGTGGCTGAGGAGCAATGCGGCTCCAACTCCTATAAGTATCAGGACTGTTCCTGCGATGTACCACCAGCCTGCCCAAGGCCGTTTCCCCTCGTTCCCGGAAACCTCCCTGATGAACGCATCCTTTCGTTCATCCGAAGGCCTGACCCGGTAATCCGCCAACCCACGGCGGAAGAGGTCATCTATTGGATTCTGCTTTTGCATAATTAATTTCTTTTTGATATTCCAGGAGGCGTTTCCTTAAAAAATTTCTTGCTTTCGATAATTGTGATTTGGATGTATTTTCAGAGATGCCCAGCAGCTCACCGATTTCCTTATGCGAGTAGTCTTCCATGACGTACAGGTTAAAGACCGTGCGGTATCCGGCCGGAAGTTTGCAAACAAGTTCCATGAGCTGATCCCTGGTGAGATCCCATCCACCGTAATCATCAGCATCATCCGTGTCGCTCACGCTTTCCAAAACAGGTTCCAACGCGGTAAGCAGTGGATCCTTTTTATGGTCCCTGATGCAGTTCAGGGCCGTGTTCACCATGATCCTGCGCATCCAGCCTTCCAGGCTTCCGGTCTTCTTCTCAGTGTAAGTTTCAATACTGCGGATAATTTTCATAAAGCCATCGTGCAGCACATCTTCGGCGTCTTCGCGGTTTCCCGTATAGCGGAGGCATACTGCAAGCAGCCAGGGGGCATGTTTGTCGTACAATGCACCGATGGAATCCCTCGCGGGGTTCTTTGCTGAAGTATCCCTCCTCGAAAATATCATCCTGTAAATATAACCCTGAAATGCGAAAAGGTTGCCCGGGGCTCGCGATTTTACACAAGCTACCGTCGTTTGCATATTGCATCGCGGCTACGGTGGCTGTATTGAGCGAAGCGCATCACACAAGCTGCATCAGGTGCAAGGAGCCTGGAGTTGGGCAGCAGAGCATATCATGACATCGCTCCGCAACACCGTAGCAGCGTTGTGTTGCGCTTCGCGTAAAATGATTTTTGAAATCAGGAAACTGAAAATTCCCGGATCTTCAGAGAATAAGGATCTGCGATTCATGCTTCTGTTTTTGCTTGCGGATATTCAGCAAAAACATATCCTTGCAGTTGGCGCGATAAGTGAACACGAATTTGTTGCCGTTGATATCGGATTCGTGGATTACGTTTCCTTTCAGGTCGGTAATTGTGATATGTTTTATAATGTTTTCGGAAATCAGCTCCAGGGAATAATCCGTTGATTTGTCGAGGGTTATAACCGGGGTCTTGTCGAGGGAATCTATGTCTATCTTATTGATTTTGATCTTCTTTGCCGGCATCTTATCGGTATTTATTGCCATTTACAATGGCGTGCAAATATAATATAAAAAGGATAGAATAAAACAATCAGGCTTGTATAATTATTTGTCGCAACTGTCATTTCCACTACATAATTATCAGGGAATCACTACATCCGGTTAAAATAAACAACCTTACTTTTACATATTATTTGCATTCTGATAGGATTTCTCATGTTTCTGTTTAAACGCGCATACCTGTTTTTTGTCAGGATAATATTCGGGGAGCTCTCAGGTGCTTACTTTGATGCCAATACCCGCTTCAAAAAGAGATACCCTGATTATCACGGCAACATCAAGACCTGTTTCAGGGAGGAGATACTGTTTCATTTCGACAAGATGCTTGAAAGGTCCGCTAATTACCATGAAACACTTACCGAAGAGCATATCATGTTCTATTCGCTTCCCTTTTCGAGCAGCAAGGCAAAGGTCATTGAAAAAATGGGGAAGCCCGACTGTATGAAATTCGAGAAGCACAGCAACGGTCGCTGGCAGGTGCTGGGGTACAATGAAACTGAATTCGGCTTACCGCTGAGGACTTACTTTTTCTTTGTAAACGGAAAGCTGTTTTTCGGTGAATATATTTTTAATCCTGAAATCAAAAGTACTTCGGTGAAGCGTTTCGGTGAAGTGATCCAGAAGCAGAAAGTCGAAGAACAGTGTTCCGAATTTACCTCCGCCCTGATCAGGAGGTATGCCTCTCTTTACGATCCGGGGATCAAAACGGGGTATATCACCGACAAAGCCGGTTCGGTAATTTTTTATTTCAATTCCGGGGAATCGGTCACGGTGCGTTATATGTGCACTTTCGTTTCGGGACTGGAAGAAGCCCTGGGCCGCCTTCTGAAAGGTCTTAACCGCAAGAAAACCAAAGATAAAAGTTTTGATTCCCTCGCCGATCGACTGTGACGGCGTGACGGCGCTGCGCCTAATCGCCATATCGATCATTACGCAGCTCGCGACTTTACGCTTTAAAATTCCGCATTCTTCGGCGTTCTCGGAAATGGGATGACGTCGCGGATATTCGCCATGCCGGTGACAAACAGTATCAACCTTTCGAAACCCAGTCCGAATCCTGAATGCGGGGCGGTTCCGAACTTGCGGGTGTCGAGGTACCACCATACGTCTTTTTCGGGGATGTTCATCTCGTGGATGCGGCGGGTGAGGGCTTCGAGGCTTTCTTCACGCTGTGATCCTCCGATGATCTCGCCAATCTTCGGAAAGAGGACATCCATGCCGCGAACGGTTTTGCCGTCGTCGTTCTGCTTCATGTAAAAAGCTTTGATGTCCTTGGGATAATCGGTGAGGATCACGGGCTTGCCAAAATGCTTTTCTACAAGGTAGCGTTCGTGCTCGCTCTGAAGGTCAACTCCCCAGGATACGGGGAACTCCCATTTCTGACCCGACGCCATGAGTATTTCGACAGCCTTTGTATAAGTGAGCCTTTCAAACTTATTCGCAATGACCTGCTTCAGCCGTTCGATCAGTTCCTTGTCGTACATATTATTAAGAAACTCAAGGTCATCCATGCAATGATCAAGGGCGTACTGCATCAGGTATTTCAGGAAGTCTTCCGCCAGGTCCATATTATCGGTGATATCGTAAAAGGCCATTTCGGGTTCTATCATCCAGAACTCGGCCAGGTGGCGGGGTGTGTTTGAATTCTCGGCCCTGAACGTCGGTCCGAAAGTATACACCAATCCAAGAGCCATTGCCCCGAGCTCGCCTTCGAGCTGCCCCGAAACCGTTAAATTGGTTTCCTTACCGAAGAAATCCTGGGTAAAATCAACATGACCGTCCTCTTTCAAAGGCGGGTTTTTCGGGTCGAGTATCGTGACCCTGAACATGGCACCTGCGCCTTCGGCATCGCTGCCGGTGATGATGGGCGAATGCAGGTAGAAAAAGCCGTTGTCATTATAATATTTGTGGATGGCATAAGCCATTGCGTGACGTATGCGGAGCACGGCTCCGAAGGTGTTGGTGCGTGGACGCAGGTGGGCGATCTCGCGGAGAAACTCCAGGGAATGGCCTTTTTTCTGCAATGGATAGGTTTCGGGATCGGCGCTGCCGTAAACTTCGATCTCACGGCCCTGTATCTCGACGGTTTGTCCCTGTCCTTTGGACTCGACCAGTATCCCTTTCACTGCAATGCATGAGCCGGTAGTCACGGGTTTCAGGGCTTCCTCGGTGAACTGCTGCAAGTCGATCACAACCTGTATGCTGTGGATGATGCTTCCGTCGTTCAGTGCGATGAACTGCACGTTCTTGTTCCCGCGGCGGGTGCGAACCCAGCCTTTCACCAGCACTTCTTTTCCGTATTCAGTCGATTTCAGCAGGTCGCAGACCTTGTTCCTTCGCAGATGTTCCATTCCTTGACAATTTTTGCAAAAGTAAGAAAAAAGTGGGATGCGGGATGCGGCACCGCAAAGCGTTGCTCAGGATGCAGGATCCCGGTTCACGATTCACGATTCACGATTCACGGTTCACGATTCACGATTCACGGTTCACGGTTCACGATTCACGGTTCACGATTTTGTCATTGCTTCAACTATGCTTCCTGTCATTCCGGGACTGATTTTGTGTTTGGAACTCCTGTTTCCCTGTTTTCTGTGGATGATTATTTTAGATTTGCAGGCGCGTTTCAATATTACCTTGAGTTTTGAAAATTTTCAGATCCGCTGCTGAGACGGGATCTGATCAAAACCCGGGATCAAAACATCAAAAGTATGTATTCTCATCAATGCACTATCCTTATCGTCGACGATGATGCTGGCAACCGTCTGTATCTGAAGTTCATCTTAAAGAACGTCACTGCTAACCTTCCTGAAGCCGTGAACGGGTACGAAGCGCTCAAACTCATTGAAAGCGGTTTCCCTCTCGATCTTGTACTGATGGATATCAACATGCCTGTGATGTCGGGCTTAAAGGCCCTGGAGGCGATCAGAAAGATCAAACCCAACCTCCCCATAATCGCTGTTACAGCACATGTTGCCACCTATGGCAAACAAAGCCTTTTTGATTATGGCTTCAACGAAGTCATTGGCAAACCCTTCCTGAGCGAAGATATCCTTGAAATGGTGAAGCATTTCATCTAACCGTGACTCGTGAACCGTGAACCGTGAACCGTGAACCGGATTACGAGTCACGAGTCACGAAATAGTTCTGTTAAATTATTAGCAGGATTCAGAATATTTTTTACCTTTGGTGTGACGAAACAAAATCAAACCCTTCACCTATGAAGATTCCTAAATCTATTTATAACTGGCTGAGTATCACCGGCTTCATCCTTGTAGTCAACAGCCTCCTGCTAATGATCATCGTCCTGATCTTCTCTTTCCTTTCACGGGACACCAATACTTACCTCGGAGTATATCTTTATATAGTGCTGCCTGCATTCCTGGTCCTGGGCCTAATCATGATCCCGATAGGGATTCTGATTTCCTTCAGGAAGAAGTATGAGGAAATCGACCCGACCCTGCGCTGGCCCATCCTGAATATGAACATCAGGAAACAACGCAACAGCGTTATCAGGATATCCATCATCACTTTTGTTATACTGATGATTTCCGCGGTCGGAAGTTACCAGGCTTTTCATTATACCGAATCCGTTGAATTCTGCGGACAACTTTGCCACAAGGTGATGAACCCTGAATTCACGACTTACAATCATTCGCCCCATGCCAGGGTAACCTGCGTGGAATGCCACGTCGGACAAGGTGCCAGCTGGTATGTGAAGTCAAAGCTTTCGGGGCTTTACCAGGTTTATTCGGTACTCTTCAACAAATATCCCAGGCCCATCCCTACTCCTATCGCAAGCCTTCGTCCTGCAAGAGAAACCTGCGAACGCTGCCACTGGCCCCAGAAATTTTATTCACGTACCCTGCGTATACAACAGGGCTACCTTGCGAACAAAGCAAGTACCGAATGGAACATCTCTATGGTGATGAAGATAGGCCCCCAGCACAGCGCTCTCGGGCTTACCGAAGGTATCCACTGGCATATCAACCAGAATTTCAAGATCGAATACATTGCAAGCACCAAAGACCGCGAATCCATTCCATGGGTACGTTACACCAACCTGAAAACCGGCGAGGTAAGGGTTTTCCAGGATGAGGATAACAAGCTCGACAAAAAAGCAATGGACACCCTGCCTGTCCGTACGATGGACTGCATGGACTGCCACAACCGTCCTTCACACCTCTATCGCTCGGCCCCCGTTTATGTTGACAATGCAATGGTTGCAGGCGACATCCCCAAGGACATCCCTTACATAAAAAAGGCTGCAATGGAAGCTCTCAAGAATTCTTTCTCCAATGAGGATACCGCGATGATGACCATCAAGTCGACCATCCTTGGTTTCTATTCCGACACCCTGAAGGATGTTCTCACAAGCCGCCGCAAGGATATAGACAAAGCCATCGCTGCCATCCAGGAGGCATACAATAATAATACCTTCCCGGGCATGAAGGTTGAGGCCTCCTCATACCTGAACCACATCGGCCACCTTGAAAGCAACGGTTGTTTCCGCTGCCATTCCGACAAACATAAATCGACCGACGGCAAAGTCATCTCGAAGGACTGCGACCTTTGTCACTCCATCGTTGCCCAGGGCCCGACCGGAAATATTGCATACTCAGCTTTCGACAAATCCCTGGGTTTCCAGCACCCGGTGGATGTGAAGGATAACTGGAAAACCTACTTCTGTACCGAATGCCATAAGAAACTCTTCGAGTAACCTTAACCCGTGACTCGTGAACCGTGATCCGAGTCACGATTCACGGATCACGGATCACGAATTTCGTACCTTTGCCGCAACTCAGCGTGCAATGACGCCTCCATTACATATCGCCCCGCTTAAATCCTGGCTGCCCTTTGACAGCCGGCCACTGGTGGTTTCGGGCCCGTGCAGCGCCGAAAGCGAGAAACAGGTGAGGGCGACTGCCGCTGAACTTGTGAAGATTCCGGAAGTCAAGGTGTTTCGCGCCGGCATCTGGAAACCCCGCACAAGGCCTTCTTCATTTGAAGGCGTCGGCAAGAAAGGCCTGAAGTGGCTGCAGAAAGTCAAACAGGATACCGGTTTATTGCTTACTGTGGAAGTCGCTTCACCGGGGCATGTGAGGGAAGCGCTTGAGCATGATATTGATATACTCTGGATTGGCGCGCGTACTGTTGTCAATCCTTTCTCGATACAGGAGATAGGCGAGGCATTGCAGGGTCACGACATACCGCTGATGATCAAGAATCCCCTGAACCCGGATCTTCAGACCTGGACCGGCGCCATCGAACGGTTTAACCAGATGGGCCTGCACAAACTCGTTGCGGTTCACCGCGGTTTTTCTTTCTTCACCCGCAGCCCTTACCGAAATGCCCCTATGTGGGAGATCCCCATCGAGCTCATGTGCATGTACCCGAAGATGCCCATGCTTAACGACCCCAGCCACATCTGCGGAAAACGCGAACTCCTCCTCCCCACCGCCCAGAAAGCCATGGACCTGGAGATGACAGGGCTGATGATTGAAACCCATTACCGCCCCGAAGACGCCCTCACCGACAAACGCCAGCAGATCACTCCCGAACGTCTCGGCAAGCTCCTGAAATCCCTGGTCATCCGCAAGGAAACAGGCTCAATTGCATTTAAAACCAAACTCGAAGGACTCAGGAGCGAAATCGACAAACTTGACGAAGAACTGATTGATATTTTAGCAAGGCGGATGAGTGTGGTCGAAGAAATCGGGCGTTATAAGAAAGAAAACCGCATCACCATTCTCCAGCTCAAACGCTGGAACAAGATCATCCGCGACCGTATCGAACACGGCATCCGACTCGGCCTCAACCGCGAGTTCGTGATCCGCCTCCTCGAAGCCATCCACGACGAAACCATACAGAAGCAGGTGGAAGTGATGAATAAGAAGGCGTGATGGACGTGACGAACGTGACGAACGGAATAAACCTAATGGATGTAACGAGCGAAGCGCTGTCACGTAGCGAGCAACGCGAGCGACATTATGCAGCTCACCAAAGGTTTCACCGATAACTCTTTTCGCAGGATTTTTTGTTGCATTTTTCGTGCAAAAGACCCCTTTGTTGCATTATTTATGCAACACTTCCCGCTTCCAAAAGTGAATACCCGCCGGGGGAGGTGTGCAGGGTTTCAGGGTTGATTTCAAGACCCTGAATTTTAATTCTCTGATATTCAGCAGTGAAGAAAATTTTTCTAATGATGATGCAATTATTTTTAATCCCCGACTGTCTATAATAATACGCTCCCTCATCCGCAGTCAATAAACCGTTATTAACCAAGGAGCTGGGATTTAAAGAAATTCATCAACTTAAAACAATATGGATGCATATATTCTTTCAGCAGAGATGGTACATATGGATACCCGTCGTCCCGATAACGATGAAATCAAGCGTTTTATAAATTTCATCGAAGGTATTATCCCCGGGAAACTCAACCTTCTTTACTCCATACATATGTTCAACCTTCACAAGATTTTTCAGTATGCACTGGCAGATCTTAAAGCGGGGTTCTCCTTGATCTTTCAACTCGAAGAAGCCCTGCTTTTAAAGGAAAAACCGTTTGAAATGCGTTATGTCATTACCTATGGTGAAATCGAGGTGCCGAAGCGAAAACATATGTTTTTCGGTATAGTGGGCAGTGGAATTGCGAGGGCTGAAGTGAAAATGGGTATTCTCGGTTCCCGTAGCGGAGAACGCTTTTATATGGATCTCAGGGACAGGGAGGAATCTTCATTTCTGACCAAACTCTTCGGGCTTTACCAGGGTCTTTATGATTCATGGAAGCCGAAGGACTGTAAACTGGCAGCACAACTGATCTCCCTCTGGGATTACAATTTTATTGCAAAAGAACTGGGGAAGAGCAGATCTCTTATCTGGAGACGCAGAAAGTCACTGAAAATCAAAGAGTATAATAATATTAAAGACCTCATCCTTAAAACCCCGGACCTGATCATCAAAAAGAAGTTTTCAAAGTCTAATGAGCAACCACCAGCTTTTTAACAGCGGTTGTTCCAAAGCCCCCGCTGATTCGGTATAGGTAAACTCCTGCGGGAAGGTCTGCAACATTGAATTTTATACTGCCTGCGGATGAGGTCAGGGGGATCTCTTTCATGAGGACTCCTCTCATATCGAGGAGCTGGAAACTACCGTTACCGTGAGAGTTGTGTGGAAGTTGATAATTTACTGCAACCTTACCAACAGCAGGATTGGGTATGGGACCGGAGATGAAACCAAGGAGGTTCCCGCCGGGGTCTATGCTGTTATAGGTCATGTCGACAACCGACACCCTGAAATCATCGAGGTACATGCCGTCGCCGGTGATGAGGTCGTAATCGGAGATCAGGGCGAATTTCAGCAAAAGGCTGGTCCCGGCTGCATTTTCAAGCACGATCCTGTCCTGCGACCAATCCCGGCTGCCGTCGTAAATCGGATTAGGAAAGTTCTGGCTTGTGGAACCGTTATTGGTGTACCTTGTCGCCTGTTTGACCCAGCTTCCACCGCTGTTCTGAGAGGTTGAAACCTGGCAGTAGTCCATGCTCTTTTCTATGCTGTAACGTACCCAGTATTCTACCACCGCAACGGGCGAAGACCCTATGGAAAGATTATTTCTCAGGGTGACTATACTGTTGGCATTATTGGGATAAGATCCGTTGGGTGAATCGGTGAGTGAATTGGGGGCCGAATGCGAGGCTTTATTGGAGATATTCCATTTGGTGGAGGTCCAGTTTGCCATGGTATTGCAGCTGTCGCTCATCAGGACCATCGGCCATCCGTAATATTTTGTAACGGTATCCCTGAGGATAGTTTTGCCATTATCGATCTGCCAGATAAAACGGTACTTCTGACCAATCTGAATATCGTGAACCAGTGAATACTGTATTGAATCAGTATAAGGTATATGTTTCGCCGGGTAATGAATGACCTTGCCTGAACCCACGCTGTTGAAGAGCAGTGAATCAAGCGGTTTAACAGAAACAGTATAATCGGTGCTGTCGGTCAGCCCCAGTCTCGTAAACTGGAAAGGAAAATATGCATCGCGTTCCGGGTTGATCACAGGGCCCATATCCATGACTTCGGCATAGGGCAGGGTAAGCCTTGCAGCCTGAAGGTTGGCATACATGTTTTCTTCGGCCAGGGGGATAATGCGGCTGGGGGCCGGCCAGAAACCGTCGGTGTTATTACCTGTTTCGGTTGTAAAAACAGTTATCCTCGGTTTCAGGATACTGTCGCCATAGGCCCAGTCCATGGCATCGCCGTTGGTATTGTATAATATACGTCCCGGGGGTCCGGTGAGGTAGCCGTTTTTTGCAGTCATGCGGTCGGTGAAAGCATATTCGGTAAGGCTGTCGGGGGTCATTGCGGTTTTATAACACCATGGGTAAATGGTGATATCGGCATAGGTGTGAAAATCATACACCATTTTGAATTTTTTCGCCACGCAGAAATCCCTGAAATCCTGTGTTTCGGCTTCAGAAAAAGGCGATGCACCCCGGTAGGTTTCATCGCCGGCATAGCCCGAGGAGCCGCTATTATCATAGGCCCACATGTAGCCGAAATTCCTGTTCAGGTCAACGCCGAAATTTCCTCCCCCGTTATCCCTGCGGTTCTTGCGCCACATCCCGCCCCCGCCGGGATCGGTCTGATAATTCCACGCATAGCCATCCGGATTCATATCAGGAATAAAATACAATTCGAGATTATCGACGAGGTATTTCACATCGGGGCTGGTATTGTAATTCTCGAGCAGGTACCACATGAAGAACATCAGCTGCTGCATCCCCATCGGCTCGCGGGCGTGGATGAGCGAATTGTACATGATCTTTGGTTTGTTTGTTGCCTGATCGGGGGTGTTCGAGATCCTTACGAAATAGATATTTTGGAAGTCTATCGTTTGCTGGCTTCCCACAACTGCTTTCTGGCTGATCAGGGTCGGGTAAAACAGCCTCATGCTGTCGAGCTCGTTGAGCACCTGCTGGGGGGTGTAGTATCCGCCCATGGAACCCAGTTCGAAATGCGCAGGTACGGGATATTCGTTTGTTGTTATGCTTTTTGTACGGATCTGCCGGTTGATCTCTTTCACTTCTTCGGATGCGGCTTTATTGCGTTCGGATATGTATTTTGAATAATCTGCATGGATTATGTCGATGACAAAGCCTGCGTTCCTGACCTTTGAAACTTCGGTGGTGCTGAGGATGGTTTGCCAGGTACCGTTGCCGTAGGTCCCGTTGTCAACCGCGATGCCCATGGATGCTATAGTTTTAAGACTTTCCGGGGCGGCGTGTATTTTCACTTCCTGGAAGGTCTGGGCGTGGATGAGGGCAGGAAGGATAAGGAGGAGGAGGAGGGCGAGGAGGTGTTTCATGGTGAACGGTGAACGGTGAATGGTTATTAGGTTACTGGGTGAAATTTGTTTGCAAAGATCGGAAATATTGCTACATGTGGAGCGATGCATTTTGCACAAGCGGCATCAGGTGGTAACACCTTAGCCTCGGTGCAAAGATGCGGGCGACATCCGCAGTCAAAAAAAAAATCAGCGTCAACCCTATCACTTTTCAACACTCGGCGGATTAAGGAGAAAATAGAGTACTTTTGTTTCACTTAAAAATTTACAATTATGGCAGCTGGAATCAACAAAGTGATTTTGGTAGGAAATCTCGGGAGGGATCCTGAGGTTACAAGGTTTGACAACGGGGTAAAGAAAGCAAGTTTCTCCCTTGCAACCACCGAACAATACAAGGGCAAGGACGGTGAAAAAGCGTCACATACCGAATGGCATAATATCGTTCTGTGGAGAGGGCTGGCTGAAGTTGCCGAGAACTACCTGAAAAAAGGGAATACCGTATATGTCGAGGGGCGTATCCGCAAACGTGAATACGAAGACAAGGACGGTGTAAAGAAATTCATTTACGAGATCATGGGCGACGTGCTTCAGATGCTCGGAGGCGGAGGCGGAAGGCGTGAAGAAGGCGCACCTCCTGCATCGGTCGACAAAGAAGAATCGTTCTCACCGCCTACACCGGAGGATGATTTACCGTTTTAAAAGCGAAAGGCGAAATGGCGAAAGGCGAAATTATTTCGCTTTTCGCTTTTCCTCGTTTTATTTCGCTTTTCACTTTTCGCTTTTCGCTTAATGAAACACTTAATCCTGATCTTGCTTCTAGTCTCGGCGCTCTGCGCCTGCAACTCCGACTTCACGCCGAAGCCAAGGGGGTATTACAGGATTGACCTGCCTGAAAAAAATTACAGGAAGTTCGACACCAACTTTCCATATACTTTCGAATACCCGGTTTATGCGAAGATAGTTCCGGACACTTCCCGTATGACCGAGCCTTACTGGATCAACATAGTGTATGTGCCATTCCATGCGCAGCTTCACTTCAGTTACAAGGTGATCAACGACAGCGAACATCTTAAACAATACCTTGAGGATTCACGGACCCTGGTGAATAAGCACATCCCTAAAGCCAATGCAATACAGCAGAGGGAGTTCATTGATACTGCCAACAGGGTGTACGGGCTGGTGTTCGATATCAAAGGCTCTGATGCTGCTTCCACTTTCCAGTTCTATCTTACCGACAGCGTTGCGAAGTTCGTCCGCGGGGCGCTGTATTTCAACCTTGTCCCGAATAATGATTCCCTTCAACCCGTTATCGGCTTCCTGAAAGAAGACATCGAGCATATGATCGCTACTTTCCGCTGGAAGGATATAAAACCTAAACCGTGAACCGTGCTTGTGACTCGTGAATCGGGTTCGCGGATCACCGATCACGAGTCGCGGATCACCGATCACGTAAACAGCGGCATGATGAGCAGCATCAGCGAAAGAACGATGAGGATGAGTACCGCGCTCCAGCCGATAACATTGTTCCACACCTTGTTCACATGCTCGCCCATGATTTTCTTGTTGTTGACCAGCAGCATCATACAAACCAGCACCACCGGGAGGAAGATGCCGTTGAGCACCTGCGACCAGATGGAAATGCCGATGAGCGGGGCATTGGGCATGAGGATGATGAACACTGCGATTGTGATGATCATGGTGTAGAGGAAATAAAACTCGGGGGCTTCTTTCCATTTCTTGTCTATGCCTGCTTCAAAACCGAAAGCTTCGCAGATGTAGAATGAAGTCGCGATTGGAAGAATGGTGGCCGAAAAGATGGAGGCCACATACAATCCGAAGGCAAACAGTATATGCGACAGGGTGCCGGCCAGTGGTTCAAGGGCCATTGCGGCGTCTTTGGCTTCGTTGATGACGATGCCTTTCACATGCAGTGTGGATGCACAAGCCACGATGATAAAGAAGGCTACGACAACGGTGACGATGCAACCGATCACGATATCCAGCAAAGTATAACCGTAATCCTTCATCTTAAGTCCTTTTTCAATGACTGAGGACTGCATGTAGAACTGCATCCAAGGCGCTATGGTCGTACCTATGATACCGATTACCATTGCTACTGATTTGGGGTCCATATCCATGGACGGGTGGGTTACCGCCTGCCCGATTTCGCCCCACTGTGGCTTGCCCAGCAATGCCGACACCACATACACCAGGAGGGATGCGCTGAAGATGAGGAATATCCTCTCGGCAATGGAATAACTGCCTTTCACAACCAGGAACCAGACCATGACCGCCGAGAGCGGCACGGCTATATATTTCGATATCCCGAAGATCTCCATGGAACCTGCAACACCTGCAAATTCAGTGGTTGTATTCCCGATATCCGCAATCAGCAGTCCGGCGAAAATAAAAAAAGTGATCTTCACCCCGGCGCTTTCACGGATGAGGTCGGCGAGGCCTTTGCCGGTGACTATCCCCATGCGGGCGTTCATTTCCTGTATCACGACCAATACGATGAAGGCGGGTATCAGGGTCCAGATGAGTTTGTAGCCATAGAGTGCGCCGGCTACCGAATAGGTGGTGATGCCGCCGGCGTCGTTATCGACACTTCCGGTGATTATCCCTGGCCCGAGTATGGCGAAGAAAAGCGCAACCCTTTTCCACCCTGAGCGACGAATATTGAATCTTGCCATAGTGCTCCGGGTTTACTTGGTTTTACGTTTGTCGAGCAGGTCTTCCACAATGTCTTCGATCACCACCACTCCCTCGAGTTCCTGGGAACGGTTGATCACCGGTATGGCAAGCAGGTTGTATTTCGAGACTTTTTCGGCCAGAAGGTCTATGTCGTCATCATCAAACACTGTGATAGGATTGCGTTTCATGACCTGTCCGAGGGTCAGCAAGGGATCGGAGATCACCAGTTCGCCAAGGGAGATTGCCGAAATGAGTTTATCCTTTTTATCGACCACGAAGATTGAATATATATATGAAGGCTCGGGCTTTTCCTTGCGCAGGGCTCTGAACGTCTCTTCTACCGTGAGATCCGCGCTGAAGGTCATATAATCGGTGGTCATGATGGAACCTACAACCTTGTCGGGATACTCGAGAAGCTCGCGGACTTCCTTCGAGCTCTCATCCTCCATTTCATTAAGGAGTTCTTCGGCTTTCTTAAGCCCCAGCTCGTCGATGATATCCGCAACCTCATCGGCAGGCATCTTTTCAAGAACATCAGCGGCTTTATGAACAGGAAGGCTTTCGACAATATGCGCCTGGACTTCCGGTTCCAGTTCCTCGAGAACATCGGCGGCTTTCTCGTCGTCCAAAGTAGAGAACACATACGTACGCGAAGCCTTGTCGAGGTCCTCGATGATATCTGCAAGGTCGGAAGGATGCAGGGTGTTCAGTTTTGACGAGGCTTTGGACAGCTTGATGCTGGACTTCGAAAAATCCACCGCTTCAATATCGTCCCACAATATCATTTTCGAAGGCAGGTCCATGCCCATGCTTTCCATGAAACGCGAGATGGAATTCAGCACTCCGAGCCTTCTTAATAAGCCTTCAACACCTACATCCACAGCCAGTGCATAGGTCCCCGAAGGGACCATCACCATGCGGATGTCATTCACGCGGACCAGCTTGCGGCCTTCGAGGTCGACGATCTGTTTGTCGAGAATATTTTCCTTGAGCCAGATGCAGTTCTGCAGGCCTTCGATGCTGTTTTCCTTTAATTCTCTGGATATAAGCTGGAGTTTTCCCTTGTATTTCCTGATTTCGAAATCCTGGAATTCGAAAGTCTTGATTTCATTACCTTGTTTTACGCTGATGGCGATAACGCGGGGTCTCTGGGGCTCCTCGTTTTCGGTGGTCCATGCACGTACGTCGATGAGGAAATCCCGGATCTTTCCCAGGGGTTCACCTGAGGGATCAAAGAAACTTCTGCCTGCAAACTGGCTGAAATAGAATGTGGTTTGTGAAGTCATTAGTGCATCCTCCAAACGTTAGCATACTCCGGAAGATGCACCTGCCGCGGGGCAGATGGGCTTTCGGACTATGGGATGATTACTGAATTATTTCTCGCCGGATAAGGGTCCATTATATTTAAATGTGTGTGTGCTGCAAAGGTAAAAACTTTCGCCGGGAAAAGCCAAATAAATGTTTTCGCAAGAGAACTTTGAATGGTGAATTATAAGCTTCACCTGTTCCGCTGATATTACAATGATTTGATTTGGAAATTTGAACAGTGGTTTCACATGCGAACGCCTTAGGAAAGTTGCGTTAAGAAAACTGAGATCTGAGCCGTAAAAATTCCCATTTTTTAAAGACCTGCGCAGCAGGGCTGTCTGGAAATTTTAGGCGAAGAACGAAAGTTTTCAGCAACTTTACGCCAGCGGAGCTGTGAAATCACTGTTCAAGTTGAAGGGTGCAGTGGACAGGCGCAGCAAAATCACAAAATAATTCTTACATTTACATCCACATCCGGGAGTATGAGAAAATTTATATCCGGTATATTCCTGCCAGCGCTGCTGTTACTGTCGCAAACATTAGTCTGCGGCAACATCCACAGCCTGAAAAAGGATTATTCATTGCGTGTATGGACTTCCGACAACGGCCTGCCCGTGAACAGCATACGTGCGATAGCCCAGACCTCCGACGGATTCATCTGGCTGGGCACCGAAGAAGGCCTTGTGCGTTTCGACGGCATCAGCTTCTTTACTTTCGATCCCTCGAACAACCCGAATTTCGCTGATAAGGACGTGCAGAGCCTGTATATCTTCAGTGACTCATCGATGGTCGCGGGCTTTTACCACGGCGACCTGGTTAGTTATAAGAAACTTCAGTTCATCCGCCTGTTCAACCGTGAACTGAACTGGATCAAAAGCATACAATGCCTTTCGGAAGACCCCGGCAAGGGCTTGTGGTTCGGCACTTACGGACTGGGTCTCGGGCACCTGGGCTATGACGGAAAGATGACTTTCACGACCGATAAAAACGGGCTTCCGAACGACTTTGTACAGGCCATCTTAAAAGACAAGGACAGTTCTTTATGGATAGGCACCCGCTTCGGCCTCTGCCACCTGAAAAACGGGGTCTTAAAAGTATATTCAACCCGCGACGGGCTGTCGTATAACGATATCCGATCCCTTTGTTTCGACAGGGAGGGCAGGCTCTGGATTGGCACGAACGGAGGGGGGATCAGCATTTTCAGCGAGGGGAAGTTCAGCCGGTTTTCGGCATTCGGCAAGGCATTCAGCCAGAACATCCTCAGCCTGTTCAGGGAATCGGGCGGAGGGATCTGGATAGGAACGAACAGCGGGCTGTACCTCGTTAAAGAAGGCAGGGTCAGCGGTATCACTTCATCCGAAGGGCTTTCGGGAAACATCATCAGCAGCATTTACGAGGACAGGGAGCATACCATCTGGGCGGGCACCGAAGGAACCGGTCTTAACGCCCTGCGGCCGAGGGTCATCAGTATGTTTACTGAGGATGAAGGACTGAGTGACCATTCGACTGGTCCCGTGATCAAGGGCCCCGGCGGGTCGGTTTATGTGGGAACAGGCAAAGGTGCTGTAAACGCGATCTCATCCGCAGGCATTCAAAGATTTGAAAAAATAGGCCTCCCGCCTCTCCCTGTAAATACCCTGGCTTTCGACAGCTCGGGGATGCTCTGGATAGGGACCGACGGAGCGGGGATCTTCGGCTATGGCAAGGATAAAACTGTTCATCTTACGACTGCGGATGGCCTTGCAGCGGATGTCATACTTGCTTTATACTCGGACCACAGCGGCAAACTCTGGGCCGGGACTGCGAACGCGGGGGTCAATATTATGAACAGGGGCAGGATTGAATGGTTCGGAACAAGCAGGGGGATGTCGAATGACCAGGTGCTTTGCTTTCTTGAAGATTCCAAAGGCAGGATGCTGGTCGGTACAAACGGAGGGGGTATCAACATTTTTGAAAAGGGGAAAATTCGCTGGCTGACCAGCGAAACCGGGCTGCCCGATAACGTGATCAATTCCATGTACGAAGATCATGATGGCCTCATCTGGGTTGGCTGTTCGCACGGGGGGCTTGTGATGCTTGAGAATGATTCGGCTTCGATCTTCAATACCGACGACGGCTTGTATTCCGATGGCATACAACAGATCTGCGAGGATAATCGCGGCAGGCTCTGGATGAGTTCCAATAAGGGGATATTCTCGCTTTCGCGGAATGAGTTGATTGCGTACCATGATAATAAAGGTGATTTTCTAAGGCCGATGGTTTTCGGCAAACCCGAGGGCATGCTTACAGCCGAATGCAGTTCGCGTGTATTCCCTGCCGGATGCATCACTGCAAATAACCGTCTCTGGATCCCCACTCCCAGGGGACTGGCGATGCTCGACTTGGATCATGCTGCGCCGTATTCGGTAAGCTTAGCCCTTCTCCTGACCAAGGTCCTCATCAACAACCAGGAAGTTAACCCGCTTGCGCCCCAGGTTCTGAGCCCCGGCACGGTCGACATTGAATTTGATTACACCTCTCCTACCTTTTTAAACCCCGAAAAGACCCAGTACAAGTATATGCTTACAGGGTTTGACCATTTCTGGGTCAATGCCGGTAACCGGCGCCAGGCTTATTATACGCATCTCCCGCCGGGATCTTATGTGTTCAAGGTGATGGCCCAGGGACATAATGGCCAGTGGACCAGGGAGAAAAATCTTTTCGTGTTCAGGATACGGCCTTTCTTTTACAAGACCTCCTGGTTCATACTTCCTGTGGTCGCTGTTATGATACTGATCTTCTGGCTTTTTATAAGTTTCAGGATAAGGAAATCAAGGGAAAACATGCTCACTCACCTGGTGAATGACCGAACCAAAGACCTTGAAGAGGAAGTTGAAAGGCGCAAGGAGGCCCAGGAAGAATCGAATATTGCGAGGATCAGGATAGAGGAATCAGACCGGCTGAAGTCTTCGCTTATCTCATTTATCAACCAGAAGTTCCGTTCTCCGGTCAACAGCATCATGGGGTTCAGCGAACTGATGATGGAGAAGGATCAAAGCGCTACGAAAGAAGAAATGCCAAGGTACATCCACGAATCCGGTGAAGAAATGATTAAAGTCCTGGATTCGGTGATGCTTGTGGCAAGGATTGAACAGGGTGAGGGAAGCCAGGAAAAGATCATGGATGTGCTGCCTCTGGTTGAACGGTCGCTTCATTCCGAACCTTTAGCCGGGCCGGGTGAAGAAACGCCCGCCGGTAAGAGTACGCCCAGAACCCCGCGTTCAGGAACGGGCCGTCACAGTATTTTGCTGGTTGAAGATAACCGTATCAATGCCGAGCTGGTGAAAACCTATCTAAGCGGCAGGTATGACCTGGATATCGCTCCTGATGCCGCAACGGCTATCAGGATGGCGGCTGATAGTTTATATGATGCCATTCTGATGGATATCAACCTCGGCCCCGGGATGGATGGTATAGAAGCCACCCAGGAGATCAGGAAACTCGAAGGCTATGCCGGTATTCCGGTCATTGCCGTCACAGGGTTTACAATGGCCGGCATGAAAGAGAAGATCATGAACGGCGGCGCTTCGTATTTCCTCGCAAAACCTTTCGGCAGGAATATGCTCGTTGACCTGCTTGTTACAGCTCTGCCCGGGGAAAGTCAGAATGAAGATCGTGACGAAAAACGTAACGAAAATCGTGACGAAGAACGTAAGGAAAATCGTGAGGAAAAGTAGCGATATGCCGATATTCAGCATCCTCGTCCCGACCTACAATCATGAGAAATTTATCGGCGACTGCATACAGTCGGTGCTCAGCCAAACATTCTCCAACTGGGAGATGATCATCCTCGACGACGGAAGTACCGATAATACAGGTTCAATCGCAAAAGCCCGGGCAGAATCCGACCCCAGGATCATTTATGTACAACAGCCCAACAAAGGCATTTTCAGGCTGTACGAAACCAACAATTCAGGACTGGAAATATCAAAGGGAAACTATATTTCCATCCTCGAGGGGGATGACCTCTGGGCAAAAGATAAGCTTCAGAAGCAGTTTGAAGTCCTCGAAAACAATCCCGGCGTAGTTCTCTGCTTCGGAAAGGTCAATGCGTTTTCCTCAGAAACCGGGCAGGTTCACACCGTGCTTCCCATTGTTGGCCGTGAGGTGCCCGCGACCTGGTCCAACGATCCGGCCGTGAGCATCCTGAATGCACTGTTTCTCGATAATTTCATTCCATCGGTCACTATCACCATCCGCAGGTCCGCATTGCTTGAGATCGGGGGATTCCAGTCCATCGAAGGGTACCCGGCAACCGATCTTCCGACCACACTGAAACTGGCAACGCAAGGGCAATTTTATTTTATCAATGAGATCCTCGCCAATTACAGGATGCAAAGCAACCAGATCACGAAAACCTACACCATACAGCTGCTCGAAAAACGCATACAGTATGTTTACCGCTTCTTTGATTCCCTTTCGCCTGAACTGAGATCATCGCTTACCATCGATAAAAAAACCATGGACCGGCATTTCAGGAAAACCCGGCTGATCACTTACGTGGTTTCCGGCCGGCATAAGCTGATCCGCAGGGAATTCACCGACGCCCGCAGCGATTTCGTCAAAGCCGTCATTTCACCAGCCGGGATTTTACCTTTATGGAGAATTTCGGCTGCCGCCGGATGGCTTCTCGGTTTATTTCATATGGATATGGAAAAACTTCTGAAGGCTGCAGGTCGCACTGGATATAAGGCCGGCTGAAAACTTCGGTTTAACCCGTCCCGGCAAACTCCCCGCCCGGAGCTTATTCCATTGAATATCCCACCAGCGGATACATTTCAAAATATTTTTCTATGATCCTTGCAATGGGTAATCCCGGGATCTTCTCAGCCTGGACGAGCATGCCGAAAGTTTCCGAAGGTTTTTTGATTTCCAGCTTGTAAAATCTTGTAATGATCTTCTGATGGCTCAGTATGTGGATGATATCGCCGGTATGGCTTACTATATCCACCGCACTCCTGCCGAATAGTTTTTTCCATTCGGGGGATGATTTCAGTTTTTGTGGTGAAACCGCTTCTTTTGTTTCTATCAGCTTAAATTCATACAATCCTTTCCAGATGTCGTTCCCCGATCTCTTCCCGAAATAAAGGCCGTCGCTGCCTTTCACACTGATCACAAGGTAATTGAAATAGCGTTGTTTCAGAGCCTGCTGCTGTTTCTTTACCGGCAGCTGCCCCACCATAGTATGTTTCAGCGCATAGCAGCTGTTAGCGAAAATGCATGCCTTGCAATCCGGATTTCGCGGAATGCAATACATCGCACCGAACTCTATCATGGCCTGGTTAAAAAGACCGGGGCCGGTGTAAGTAGCGAAATGGCGAAGCAGCGAAGTAGCGAAATTTGAGGTGGCAGGGTTGGTTGGTAGATCTGCAGCATCAGTTCCTGATGCCGGGTCCCCACCCTGCGAAGGTTTTATTGGAGCGAAGCATTTCACACAAGCCGCATCAGGTTCAGCGAAGCGTGACCGTAGCGGCGGTGTGAAGATGCGAGCGACAGTGGGTCGCATCAGTTCCGTGGCAGAGGAGCTACCAACAAACCCTGAAACATCTCCCATCAATTTCGTCAGCACATCCATTATCTCTTTCTTCACCCCGGCCTTGTCGACCGGGCCGGTGATACCGAAATGACGGGTGATGAAACGTATGACATTTCCATCAGCAACAGGATGCGGCAGGCCGAAGCAAACAGATGCTATCGCAGCAGCAGTATAATCTCCAACACCTTTCAGGGACCTCAGTCCTTCATAAGTTTCGGGGAACCTGCCAGCGTATTTTTCAACAATCTCATTGGCTGTTGAATGCAGATTGCGGGCCCTTGAATAATACCCCAGCCCCTGCCATTGCTTAAGGACATCCTCCTCGCTTGCGCCTGCGAGATCATATACGCCAGGGAAAACTCTTACAAACTTATCATAATACGGCACTCCCTGCTCAATTCGGGTTTGCTGCATAATGATCTCCGAAAGCCATATCAGGTAAGGATCCTTAGTCCTGCGAAAAGGAAAGTCGCGGGCGTTGGCCTGGTACCAGCAGAAGAGCTTCTTCAGGAAAGAGTTCATAGAATGCAAATATACGCAGGCAGGGATTGGGAATAAAATGGAATTCACTAGTGCAAGCCCCGGTCCCTGGTTTTCCACCACCTAGTGCAGTAATTTCCCACTGGCTATAACCTATTCGCTTTTTTTACATTATCTTTATCATTCTGTAAATCAGCCCCAGGCCCCAGCCATGAAACTTCTTTTTTCATACCGGGTTGTTTTGTTGTGTGTACTGGCCTCTCATATTTGCGTGGCAGCAGGGGCCGAAGAGAAATATCATCCGAAGTTTATAAAATTAAATTCCGTAACCCGGGCAAACATACGCAGGATCTTTGCCCCGGATTCCTCTTGTACATATTTCCTCACCGATAAGATTTTTGCGAGGGAGAGCACCCAATGGAGAAGGCTGAATCTGCCCGATGCCAGGACCATTGAGCTTTTTTACCCTTTAGGCAGGGATGATTTCTGGTATACGGTGAACACACCTCTCCACACATCAATGATCTATCACTATTATCACGGCCGGACCGAGAAACTGACGTCTCCTTTTGCCAATGAGATCCTCGGACTGTATTTTACCGGTGAAAACCTGGGTTTCTTATCAGGATGGTTTGAAATGGCTGTATATACCGATGGCCTGATCAAAAAGATCCCGCCTTCTCCAAGTATGAGGGAGATCCTTAAAACAGAGGGACCTTCGGCCGACAGGTTCTGGTGCCTGAGCGGGAAACATGAACTTTATATGCACAGTGGCAATGCATATAGCAGGATACTGCCCGGCAGGATTGTAAATGATTTTTGCCTGGCCGGCCCCGGACAGGGCTATATTCTTTGCGAGGATGCCATATTCGGGTTTGACCGGAATAAATTCACCCTGCTTTTTGAGTCTCCTGATTTAAAGAAAGTAAAAAAAATGGCCGTGTATAATAATGCCCTGCTGTTCATCGGGCCTGGCGGGCTCATCTCCATGCTGCAGGGTAAAAATTATGAAAGGTTTGATTTTAAAGGAAAAGAAAACCTCCTGGACATACTGGTTTCGGGGCAGGGCGAGATCTGGATCACCGGTGAAAAAGGGTTGTTGCTGTATTCGGGACCGCGCCAAATGCATCCTTCCGAAGAAAACATCCCCGGTTTCACAAAGTACAAGATCTATAAATATGGTGGGGAGGCTGATGATGAATACGGGGTGGCTATCGCTGATTTCAACGGCGACGGGAAAAATGACATTTATTCGGTCTGCATTTTCAACCCGAACCGGCTTTATATGAATTATTCCAAAACCAGGGAATCTTTTCCATCGGCATATAACTTTTTTGATGAGGCAATGAAACGGCATGCACTCGGGATCCCTGAGATTATCAGTTCAGGATCTCCTTCGGAACTTAAACTCGGAGTGGCTGTTGGAGATATCGATAATGACGGGGACCAGGACATCTTTATCTGCTCGCTAAACGGGAAAAATAAACTGCTGATCAACGACGGGAACGGGTATTTCAGGGATGTATCCTCAGAAAGTCACAGGGCCTGCGATGACCTGAACCGCTCGAATACCGCTGCCTTTGCAGATGTAGACGGCGATGGCGACCTGGATCTTTTCGTGACCAGTGAAAAAGGCTCCAATAAACTTTACCTGAACGATGGTACGGGCCGCTTTACTGATGTCACAATACAGGCAGGTCTTGCCACAGCACGTGGCGGGATGTGTTCATCTTTCGCCGATATCAACAACGACGGGCTTCCCGATCTGTGCGTGTCATCATGGTTCGGTTCCGATAAGATCTACCTGAATGCGAGCAGCAAAGGAAAAGTGCATTTCCGCGACATTACTGCTTTTTCAGATCTCGCCAGGCAGGAACCCGGGAGGAGCAACGCCGTGGTTTTTGCAGATGTCAATAATGACGGGTTCCCCGACCTGTTTATAGCCAGGAGGAATTCGCAAAACAAATTTTATCTGAACAAGGGCCACGGCATTTTCAGGGATGCGACTAAAGAATATTTTCCGGGTAATGTATACCTGAGCAATGGCGCAGTTTTTGCCGATTTTGATCTCGACGGCTTCCTTGATTTGTATATTACCAATGTGGGTGAAAATGTATTGTTTAAAAATGCAGGTGGAAAATATTTCACCGACATCACTGATGATTTCGGGGCTGATCTCTCGGGATACTGCACCGGGTGCGCCGCCGGGGACCTTGACGGTGACGGTGACCCCGACCTGTACGTGGCCAATTACACAAATGGCAGCAGCCTGCTTTTTATTAATAATTCCGATCCGCGTAATTCGGTGAAGATCATTCCTGAAGGCTCGAGGTCAAACAGGGATGCCATAGGCGCCAGAATATTTTTATATAAAATGACTGCGGATGGAAGGAAAGTTATCGCAGGCAGCCGTGAGATAAACGGTGGAAGCGGGTATGGTTCGCTTTCGGCCAGGGAAGCCATCTTCGCACTTCCGGCAGGGGCTGAGTATTCTGCATTGATTAAATTCCCGGCCTCGGGAAAAACAGTTGAGGTCAGCGGGATTCACCCTGGCGAGGTGCTTCATATCAGTGAAGAAAGCGAGTTTGCAGCATTCATGTCACTCTCATACAAATCGCTGCGACGGTTTTTTCTTGACCCCGACAGCCAGCTGGAGATCTTTAAATACCTGCTGGTGCTTGGATTCATCAGTGTTTCGGTATTTATCCTCATGAAAAGACCTCTACTGAGAAAAAACATTTTGATCCTTGGATATCTTTCGCTGTTCCTGGTATTCATTATAACCGAGCGGCTTCTTCTTTACCAGGCCCTGGGTATTTCATTTTTCATCCCGTTGTGCATTGCATTGATCATCCTGGTTGTGAGTCATCTTATTTCGGAAAGGATACAGGTAAAGCGGTCGGCAGCCCTGGAAAAACAAGAGGTCAGGGAGAGCATTTCACGCGACCTGCACGACGATCTCGCTTCGACCCTGGGCAGCATCTCTATCTATTCCAACACCCTTAAAGAGTTCAGCAAAACAACAGATGAGAACGATTCATATCTTGCCGACAAAATTGCCGATCTCTCGCATACCGCCCTCCAATCGATCTCGGATATTATATGGATGACCTCACCGCGGCATGATTCATTGAAGAGCCTGTTATCGAAGACAAGAAATTATTATTATGATCTGTTCAATGATAACCTGATCAAATTCAGTTCTGATATTGAACTGCCGGGAGAGGATGTTCTGCTGCCCGATAAATTGCGCCATAATATATTTCTGATCCTGAAAGAGATTGCCAACAATATTATCAGGCATGCAGCTGCAAAGAACGTAGTCTTGAAATCAGAGTTAAGCGAAGGGCATTGCGCAATCATGGTGAATGATGATGGTTTGGGGTTCAGCACATCCGCAGACAGTAAAGAAAAAATCCAGGGTAATGGCCTGGTCAATATGCGAAGGAGGGCTGAAGAGTCGGGGATTGAACTCGTGATCAATTCGCATCCCGGGGCCGGAACCGGGGTGAAGCTTGTTTTTAAAATGACACAAACAGATCATTGACAGAATTAAGGATTACCTGTAACTTGCCATCACAATAATATGATATCGGTAGGGATAATAGAAGATCACAGGGATTTCAGGCAGAGCCTGACTTTCCTGCTTTTATCGGCGGGGGATTTTCTCGTGGGATGGAGTTTTGAGTCTGCCGAGCTGGCCCTGAAAAACAGCACCGATGCAGATGTCATCCTCCTCGACATCAACCTGCCGGCAATGTCGGGTATTGAGGCCATTGCTCCCCTGAAAATAAAACACCAGGAGTCGAAGATCATTATGCTGACAATTCTTGAGGATGATTTCAATGTGCTCAATGCGATAAAACAGGGGGCCGACGGGTATTTGCTGAAAAAGACCAACCCCCTGAAGATCATGGAAGCCATAAGGCAGGTGAATGAAGGAGGGGCTCCCCTCACGCCTTCGGTAGCACGCCAGGTTTTGGGAATTTTTAAAACCCAGGCATTGCAGGCAGGCCATGATTATCACCTCACGGCCCGTGAAAAAGAGATCCTGGAACTTATTGTCGGCGGGGCCGGCACAGCTTCAATTGCCCAGTCCCTCTTTATCAGCGAAGAAACTGTTCGGAACCATATCCGCCATATTTACGAAAAGCTTCAGGTCCACACCAAGGCCCAGGCTGTGGCAAAGGCTATCAAAGAGCATCTTGCATAAGCTGATTTTCAATAATTTACTTCCCTCAAAATGACACATTCGTGTCATTGATTTATCATTTTAAAATTCACAATTTTACTGTAATTCCAAAGGGATAGGTATGCCTGTTGTTTCGCTTAACTGCTTTATCCCTGCAAGGGTCGGAAGAATTTTTACCGGTTGAAATGAAGTTTTTCAATCTATATGGTTTTCAAACCTTCAAGCTTATGAAAAAGTTGATTTTTCTCATGACCATGGTTTTGGCGATGGCATGGGAAAATGGTCTTGCCCAGACCATAATCACGGATGATTCCACTTATACCAGCGGGCAGCCATCTTCGGTGCTGGATGTCAAATCCAAAACCAAAGGTGTTCTGATCCCGAGAGTGGATTTCAATGATCGTCCTACCACCAACCTCACTACAGGCTTGCTGATCTATGTGATTGCAAACGGGCCCCTGGGGAATAACCTGTACTATTATTATGATGGTGCGGCCTGGGTTAAGCTTGCCACCGGTACCGGGAGCCAGTGGATAACAAGCGGTTCCGATATATATTATAATTCCGGGAAGGTTGGAATCGGAACAATCTTGCCTGGTTCTGAGTTGGATGTGAAGGGTACCCTGAGGCTATCCGGTTTAGTCTCAGGGTTTATTGGTTTACAATCACCTTCATCGGCTACCTCATATACCCTGACCTTCCCTAATTCTGCAGGCCTGGGCGGCCAGATTCTATCAACAACCGGCGGTGGAAATTTAAGTTGGCTAACTCCCGGGATTAATTCCATTACGTCACTCCAGGATAGTTTGAATGATCGGTACCGCAGAAAAGATACCGCAAGTGTTCTTTTAAGCAAAACTCGTGCAACGCATGATTATGCTCCGATCAGCCACAACC
>JBAXBP010000028.1:0-29062 GCA_037141915.1 Bacteroidota bacterium
TAAGTGGTATCGTTTTCAAAAGGAAGGTGGTACCGTTTTCAATTAATAGATACAATAAGTAAGAATTTCAAATAAATTTTAAGAGCGCTTCCAAATTTATATATTTGTATGGTCGACTATTTCCATCAGGAATTGGTGTTCAAAAAGTTAAGAGCGATATAAACATAGCAATTATGGATAATGAAGTGTCTCAGTTAAAGGAAAAAGTAGAAATGCTGGAGCAAGAGGTACTTGTCTTAAAACGTCAGCAAATTGACATTAATCAAGCCAAAGAGTTGTATCTGAAGATATTTGAAGAATTTCCTGCTTTGATCTGGCGTTCACGGTTAGATAAGCTATGTGATTATTTTAATAAAACGTGGCTTGAATTCACTGGAAGAACCCTGGAACAGGAATTTGGAAATGGTTGGGCAGAAGGCGTTCATCCCGACGATTTTGATTTCTGTTTAAAAACGTATGTTGAGGCATTTGATAAACGCGAAGCCTTTCTTATGGACTATCGAATGAAAAACAGGTTAGGGGAATACCGGTGGATACGAGATTTTGGAAGCCCCTTTTACGATCTGGATAATTCATTTTTAGGTTACATTGGTTCTTGTTACGATATCACGGAAATTAAAGCAAATGAATTAAAGCTTATTGAATTAAACGCAACAAAAGATAAATTCTTTTCAATCATAGCCCACGACCTGCGCAGTCCATTTAATAGCCTGCTTGGCCTCACTAAACTGTTGGAGGATGAGTTGCCTTCAATGACGCAAGAACAACTTCAGAAGATTGCGGTTGCAATGAGAAACTCAGCGACCAATCTTTACAGTTTGCTCGAAAATTTGCTTGAGTGGTCAAGGTTACAGAGAGGTCTGGTCAAATATACCCCTGAGCCAATAATGCTAATGCCAAAAGTTATCATTGAAACGTCCCTGATTATGGAATCGGTTAATAAAAAAGGAATCGAATTGAACTATGATATCCCCGAAAATCTGGTTGTTGTTGCAGATGAAAACATGCTTGGTGGAATCCTTCGTAATTTAGCTACGAATGCCTTGAAGTTTACCCGAAGAGACGGAACAATTACCATCGCGGCAGAACAAAATTCAGACAAGTCGGTTGAAATCTCTATTAAAGATACAGGTATCGGAATGAGCCCTGAAATGATTGATAATCTTTTTAAATTAGACATTGATACAAGCCGCAGAGGTACTGAAAACGAGCCCAGCTCCGGCCTGGGACTGATCATTTGCAAGGATTTTATCGAAAAACAAGGAGGGGAGTTATGGGTGGAGAGCGAAGAAGGTAAAGGTACAGTGTTTTATTTTACCATTCCTTACCATGCTGAGACACCAAATTAATGGCATGAACCAAAGGGAAAATCACAACCACCACGGGCATGCCCCTGCACACACCAATCGCCTGGGATGGTCAGATGATCCGTTTTATACACCTGAATCTGAAAAGCGCAAAAAACTCCACTTTTACTTAATTTCCCTTCACATTTACTAATTACCGTTATCCATCTCCCTTACCTTAACCTATCTTTACATTTCCACTGATGCATGAATTATTTCTATGTACGTTAAAGAAATCCTTACTTTTATAAGGGGATAGACATCAGGGTAATCAGGTTTAACCCAATTCAAAAAACAGGATAGGAGTTTATATGTTGGAATTTTTTTCGGCCAGTACCCGTGCGGTAAATGGCAGGAGAGGCATAAGCGAGTGCATGGAAGCGGCCCTGGGACATGATGTTGCAAACTGTGATCTCGTTGTGGTACATGCTTCCATTGGCCATGATTTTTCAGAACTTACCGATCAGGTCAGGCTGCTTGCACCCGGGGCGAGGGTTGTTGCAGCTTCATGTTGCGGAATTGTCGGCAGGGAAGGTGTGAGCGAATCCATGAAAGACATAGCCATCATGGCGGTCAGGGGCAGCGAGTTTGCAGTGGCCTATTCCGACGGGGTGTACGGATACAACTCATATGAAAAATGCCTGGGTATCGCCAGGGAACTGCATGCAACCGGGCAGGGCATAAACATGATCTATTTCCTGGCTTCCGGCATTGATATTGATAACGATGCCTGCATCGCAGCCATTGAAGAGGTCTTCGGTAGCGGTGTGACTGTCTTCGGAGCCACATCCTCCGATAACATGAAAGGGGTGGTCAGTTTCCAGGCTGTTGACGGCCATGTATTTGAACATTCAGCTTTCATGGTCGGCTTTTCAGATCCCTCCCTGGCCGTTGACACCCAGGCCACCCACGGATTTGTTGCCATTGGCGAGCCCATGACAGTAACCAAGGCAGAGGGTTACAGGATACTGGAGCTGGACGGCAAACCGGCCTGGACCGAATTCATCGGCCGCCTCGGTCTGCCAGGCACAGCCACCTGCGGGGATTCCATTCCTATTGGAGCACTGGCGGAAGAGCTTTCTCCCGAATTAGCGCATGAATATGGCAACAAGCATATACTGAGAGTGGTGACCCGCCACGAAGGAGATGATATCCTGTATGCCACTGCCGTAAAGGAAGGCACGAAACTTTGGCTGACAACCCGTGATGAAGAACTGATATTCAAAGAAATGGACAGGATGGTAAACGTTATGTCCGACAGGATCAACGGACATGAACTGGTGGCCGTATTCCATGCCGACTGCCTGGCCCGCGGAAAGTTCCTTTTCAACCGTGTGCTGAAGGAAGAACTCGTGAACCGGATGCAATTCCCGTTTTCGTCGGGCGGACTATGTCCTCCCTGGCTCGGGATGTACGGTTTCGGAGAATTCGCCAGGCTGGGAGGCAGGAACACTTATCACAATTATACCACGGCACTGTACGTCATTTACAGGAAATAAGCATTCTGATGGGAGAAGCCCGGGATAAATGGAATCAGAAGCCGGATGATCCGGCCTCATACGCAGATCTGCTGAATCGCTACAACGAGTTACAACTGAGAGTCACCCGTTTCTCTTCGGTGGAGCAGCAGATGATTAACATCCGCAACCGCCTGGATCGTGAGATCACCATGCACAAAAGGATGCATGACAGCAACAAGAAAGCCCTTCTGGAAATGTCCGATGAGGCATTTTCCCATTTTATCGCCGAGTCGGTAGTTGATATTTTTGAAGTGGAGGTTGGCATTGCCATGGTGATCCACAACGGTGAAGAACCCGCGGAGGTCACCGGGATTGAGGGAGCCAGGCCGGCAAAGGAATCCTATCCCCTGATTCGTTCGGTGCTTGAACCCCTCTGTGATCCTGACACAAGCGGGAATATCCTGAAGATCTCAAGGGGGGATTTTGAGAAACTCGAGCCGCATCTTCCCCTGGACCAGGCTTACGGATCCCTTTTATCGGACCATGAGAACAGGATCTCACTCCTGGTCGTGGGAGGTATCCTTAAAAGCGGGGTAAGGACTTACGAACCTCTCGACAGGGAAAGGGATATAATCTTCAGCGTTTTCACACAGCAGGTGCTTGCTCATGTAGTCAACCGTAAGAAGAACAAGACCATTCTGAACCAGGTGGAGAATCTGCGCAAGCATGAGCAACTGCTGGCTTCCATCGTGCAGACCCAGAAGGAAATGATCTGCCGTTTTCTCCCCGACACCACCATCACCTTTGCCAACAAGCCTCTGTGCCTGGCCCTGGGATTGCCTGAAGCCGCCGTCGCAGGGAAGAAGATCTTTGACCTGGTACCCGATCTTGATCCGGGTGAAGTGCTGGGTAACCTTGAACAGTTCAGCGCCCTTAATCCAAACCGCTCCATTATCCGCAAGGTAAAAACAGAAGAAGGAAAAACCCATTGGCAGGAGTGGACCCAGACCGCTGTTTTTGACAACAGGGACCGTATCGTGGAATTCCAGGCCATAGGCCGCGACATTACCGAAAGCAAACAGGCTGAGCAGGAAAGGATCGCCAGGAAGGTGGCCGAAGATTCCAACCGGGCTAAAAGCATGTTCGTGGCTAATATGAGCCATGAGATCAGGACTCCCATGAACGTCATCCTGGGCTATGCCGACATTCTCGATAAAGAGCTTACGAGCAGGGAACACAGGGATTATATCTCATCAGTCAAGACCAGCGGCAAAAGTCTGCTCACCATCATAAACGATATTCTTGACCTTTCGAAGATAGAAGCGGGAAAGATCGAGATGCAGTACGATGTGGTGGGAACCCGGAAGTTTTTTTCCCAGTTCTGGCGGATCTTCGGCCCCAGGATGGAAGAGAAAGGGCTGAAATTCGGTCTTGAGATCTCCCCTTCGGTTCCCAGGGGCATCTTCGTGGATGAGATCAGGCTGGTCCAGGTGATTTCGAACCTGCTCGGGAATGCTGTTAAATTCACGGCCGAGGGTTTCATCAGCCTGAAGGTGGATGCCGTGAACATCACTGATGGCGGAGGAACGGGAACCATAGCTGATCTTTACATTGAAGTCGAAGATACGGGCATCGGGATACCAAACCATCTGAAGGAAAGCGTTTTTGAAGAATTCGTGCAGGCCGATGACCGCGCAACGCAGGGAACCGGACTTGGACTGGCGATTACCCGCAGGCTGGTCGGACTGATGGGAGGGTCGGTTTCGCTATCATCCCTGCCCGGGAAGGGAAGCCGTTTCACTGTGGATCTGCCCGGTATCCGTTGTTACGACGATGAGGGGAACCGACCGGCTGCTGAACACCCTGAGTCCGAATTTGTCGAATTTGAACCGGCCAGGGTCCTGGTGGTGGACGATCACGAAATCAGCAGGAATTACCTCAGGGATGCCCTTAAAAATTCAGGCATCACGGTGGTTCTGGCCTCAGGAGGCCAGCAAGCTCTGAAGGTCGCAAAAGAGGACGTGCCTGACCTGATTATCACTGATACAAAAATGGCAGGAATGGACGGGTTTGAATTGCGCAGGAGGTTGAAAAAGGACAAATTGCTGAGTCGTGTTCCAGTGATCGCATATACGGCAGCTGCGATGAAAAGCAGCATGAAACACATTTCTGAAAGCGGATTTGACGGAATACTGGTAAAACCGGTTCTTGTGACCGAACTTTACAGCGAATTGTGCAAGCATCTGAGGTACAAGCCCGCTGTCATACAAAAAACCATTCCGAAGGACAGCAAATTGTCCCCCGACGAGGAGGTCAGGAATAAAGATGAGCTGTTGAGGGTCCTGGAAAATGAATACCGGGAACGGAACGAAACTTTCGTCAAACGGCAGCCGATCACCGAGATCAGGGCCTTCGGGACCGATCTGAAAGATCTCGGGGCGTTACACAACTCCAGGATACTGGTTAAATTCGGGGAGGAAATGGAAGATGCAGCCGATGACCTGAACATTGAAAAGATACTTTCGCTGATCCAACAATATAATGATCTTATAAGACAAATCAGGTTGGCTGTTTAATCCATGGGACTATGAAAGAGAATAATGAAGAAATGGCGGGAAGGGTCCTGATTGTTGACGACAATCCTAAAAACCTGCAGGTTCTCGGCAAGTTTCTCAGGAATGAAAATTACGGGCTGGAATTCGCCGTAGACGGTAATGCAGCTCTCGAATGGCTTGAGATCAGGGAATTCGACCTGGTGCTCCTGGATGTGAACATGCCAGGGATGGACGGTTTCGATGTATGCAGGAAGATCCGTTCAAACCCCAGGCTGGATAAAATGCCGGTTTTCTTCCTTACGGCCGAAACCCTGAGGGAGAGCGTGCTGAAGGGGTTTGAAGTAGGCGCCCAGGATTACATTACCAAACCTTTCGACAGCAGGGAGCTGATCATTCGGGTAAAGACTCATATTTCACTGAAGAGAAGCATGGAAAAGCTTGAACACTTGAACCAGACCCTGGAGCAGAGGGTCGAAGAAAGGACCAGTGAGCTGAGTGTCGCTAAAGAAAGGGCCGAAGAAAGCGACAGGCTGAAAACGGCTTTTCTCATGAACATCTCCCACGAGATCAGGACTCCCCTTAACGGTATCATGGGGGCTCTTATGATGCTGGGGAAAGACGACATTGACAAGAACCGGAAAATGGACTGCATCGGCATGGCAACCTCAAGCGGACAGCGACTTCTGGAAACCATCAACGACATCATCGAGATATCCCGTATCGAGGCCGGTGAATCTGTGGCTGAAATGGTCCGGGTTTACACCGATGACATTATCCGGGCCCAGTTTTACACCTTTAAATCCCAGGCCGATATTGACGGCCTTGAATTGTATATTGCTGAAATGGTCAGGGGTGAGGAGGCGGTTGTGGTCACCGATGGCGTAAAACTTGCCAGGATCTTCGAGATACTGCTGAAGAACGCCTTTAAATTCACACCACAAGGAAAAATCGAGCTGGGCAGCTACAGGGAAAAAGACTCCCTGGTGCTATTCGTCAGGGATACAGGTATCGGCATACCTCCCGGCCAGGCGGAAGCTATTTTCAAGCGGTTCGTGCAGGCCGACATGGGTCTTAACAGGGGGCATGAGGGGGCTGGTATTGGCCTTGCCATTGCAAAGGCTTATACCGAAGCCCTGAAGGGCAGGATATGGTTTACATCTGAAATCGGGAAAGGCAGCACCTTTTTCTTCTCCTTGCCTGCCTGAGTTTCAGCCCGGATCGTCCCACCATTCTTTTCTATGGTTTCTTTGCCGCTATGTACACATACTCCCAGGGGTAAACCAAAAAGCCAATAGTCGAAAATATCCAGCTGATTTTACGGTTAATAACAAGGTTGACAGGATGAGAAAATGCCCATTTCCGAAAATAGGGCCTGACGTAGGAAGTAATGTTTTTAGCGTCGATAATCTCAAAGCCTGCTTCCTTCATGTTCACAATATATTCATCAAAGCCGTAAACGTTTGCTGATGGAATATACAAGCCATCCTGTAAATGCGGTAAAATGCTTTTCTCTAATACATTCCGGGGCTTGTTATATACCATATCGGCCATTGATAAAATGCCGCCTGGCTTCAAAGTGCGGAAGGCTTCCCTGAAGAAATCAATTCTTGAATCAAAATGAAAGGCGGCTTCAGTACTTATCATTTTGTCAACAGAATTATCGGCAAAGTCAAGATCTGTTGCTGACATGTTTTTTATTGCGATCCGGTGCTGCAGACCCATCTGTGCAACTTTTTCCATCGACTGGTCAATCTGGTATTGCGAAATATTTATACCGATAACATTCGGACAATTATATTCTTTGACACAAAGGATGGCAACATTTCCGAACCCGCAGCCAATATCTACGACGGTTTCATCAATTGGCGACAAGCGTGCGTTTTGACAAACGAGTTGAAACAAGGCCTGGTTGGAAAGCGATAAATGCCCTTTGGCAAAAGAGTTAAGACCATTCCAATATCCAAGGTTAACGAGGGAGAACTTTTCACGGGTATCATAATCAAGAGGGGCATGGCCCATAAAATCATATAGGGCTCCTGCATCCTTAAAAATTGCACTTACCTTGTTACTTGTCATCAGTTTTCCGGATTAAATTCATAGATACAATTTTTTACATTTCTCGCGGTAAATCTCCCCCCACTTGCTGCGGAAGCCGGGGCCGGGGCTTGCCCCGGGGTTCATACCATTTATTGTCACTTCAGTAGTCTGTAATAATTAATAACAAGATTTCCCTGGACATACGGAGTTACCAACATATAAAGATATCTACGATTATATGGGCCCTTGTTACACAATTATGATAAAATATTACATAATTATCACATCTGTTACTATTGCATGTGAAAAGCATAAAACCTGGAAATACAACAGGGGCGCAGGCAGGGCTGCAGTATTCAATGGATCTTTCAGGCAAGCCGGCATTCAGCACCCGCTGAATGCCGGCTTGCGTTTTATTGCACGATATTCCTGGCTTTGTAACAGGCCTCTTCAATTTTCATGATCAACGGTATCTCGGCGCCCGGGACCTCATTCCATGAATTCACAAAAGCCACTATCGTGATGTCATTTACGGGATCGGTAACCATGCGGGTGTAAAATCCTTCATGAGCTCCTGTATGCCCCCATCCGAGGTTCTGGGCGTAAGTGATGCCCAGCGCATAATTCAGGTTATCGAAAGATGTTTTTGGGATCACAAGCATAAAATCGTTAACCCATACCGGGCTGAGTACGCCTTCTCCCCTGATGAGGCTGCGCATGAAACGCGAAAGATCGTCAGCGTTCGAGATGAGGTTGCCTTCGGCTACATTAGCCGAAATATTCGATTTGGTGCATTCCACAACTGCCGGTGAATACTTGAAACCCCTGACAAAGGGCTGAGGGATCAACTGGTCATCGCCTTTGTAAGGAGCATAGGAATTGTTTAACCCCATGGGGTTGAAAATATTCTCGGTGACAAACTGTGGATAGCTCATCCCTGAAACACGTTCGATGATCTTCCCAAGGATAGAGTACCCGGTATTGGAATAATGATGTCCCTGGCCCGGAGGGAACAGGAAAAGCCTGCAGGTTGAGACCACTCCTACCAATTCGTCAAATGTAAAGGTGTGTTCAGGTTCAGGATCCATCACATAACCAATGTACCATTTCCCCTTATACGGCACAGGGGCTGTCACAGTATCGGGGATTAGAGCGTTGGAAACATCAAACACCCCGGCATTATGCTCGAGCAGGAGGCGGATCGTGATCTGGTCTTTGTAAGGTATATTGTAGTTTGCATCCTGTGGAATATACGTCATGCTTGTCCCGGGTATGGTATCGGTAAGCTTTGCATCCAGGTTCAGTTTGCCTTCCTGTGCCAGGAGGACGATAGAAGTGGAGGTAAACACTTTTGTAAGGCTGGCTATTCTGAAATGATACTGGTCGGTGATCGCTTCGCTGAAACCAGATGAAACAAAGTAGGAACCGTTTTTCGAACTGACTTTTAAAGCCAGGCCCCCGGGAAATCCGGGAAATTCAGACCTGTAGTCCGTGACCATTTTGTCAATCATGGACTGCAGGCTGCTTTGGATCTGGCTGCTGGTTGAAGGCACATAATCGGTACTCTTTTTTGTACATGATAAAATCGCGAGGCTCACAAAAAATGTGTAAACAAGCTTGACAAGAATTCTCTTCATAATCGTTAGTGCTAATTAACAAAGGTATCGAAACCGCGTAATAAAATTACGCAAACGAAAGCTCATGAGAGCAGATTAGTTTTATTCACGATTGATTTTCTTATTTTGACAGCTAACAGGCGGGCATAAGAATTAACGTACAAGGATCATACGTGCATCCATTCTTTTTCCTTTGGTCATGATAATGCATTCATAAATGCCCGGATTCAGCCCGGAGCTTTCAAATTCTATATTGTTCCTTCCTCTAATGTAATGCTTACTGAGATCCTTCACCTTTTGGCCCAAACGGTCATATATCCTGATTTCAGCAAACCCATCTTCAGTCATCTCAAATAAAATGGTGGTTACTGATCTGAAAGGATTAGGATAAACCGTAATTCCATTGTTAATTGAAGTGAGATCAGGGGAACCTGCGGGATCAGGAAGATGCATGATGATGAGGCTGTCGTGGGGTATGGCACTGAATACTATATACGAAACACCACCCTGCCATGCGAACCTGAACGGCAGTATCCTGCTGCCCTGGGTGATCTGGTAAACATTCGCCATATGGGCATATGTCCTGATTTTAAGCGTCAGCGGCACCTTGTAGGGATAAGGGGAGTCGGGAAGGTTGTCGGTGAGGTTGAATACCACGTGGTATCCTGATGAGTCGATAAGGTAAAGAATTGCAGCATTGCGTTCCCTGATGTATTTGACAACAGAATCCATAGTCGAGATCCAAAGATTATTCTGGTTCTCGGCAACATGATTAATATGCTCGGCAAATTCCCCGATAGGAACAGGCTCATAACCGTTGGTGTCGTGCATCAGGCGGAACCCGTGCCAGCGTTCAATGAGCCATCCGCTCCTCGAGACAATGGTGTCGATAAAGCCGTTGACTTCATCCAGGGGAGTGTCATGGTAAATATGCTGGCTGTAAATGTTATAAAAATTCGCAGGAGTATTGCCGTTGAAATAATTCTCGGTCCCCCTGATTGCCATATAATAATTCCTGGCAAGATTGATCGATGTGGTATCCACTGAACCGCTTGGCCAGGCAAAGGTCTCGCACTTCTGCGAAGGCACTCTTGCATTGATGGAGTCCCTTGAATCCCTGAGTTCATGTATCATGCTGTCGGCCCACGCTGGATTCTGCGAAAGTTCTGCAAAATTTGCATGGTTCTTTGAATGGCTGGCGATCTCATGGCCCTGCAATGCAAGCATGTTCACCGTATCCTAGCCGGGACACCAGCCTTTGCCTATACGGTTCGTAACTAAAAAAAAGGTCGCTTTGTAATTATGCTGGTTAAGCAATGGAGTCGCAAGAGTGACCTGGAAACGGTAGTTGTCGTCGAACGTAATCGTAAAAGCTGATTTTTTGAATCCATGCCAGGTGGCGACCTGGTATTCAAGGGCTGCAGATGACGGCATGTTTTCCTGGCTGAATGCTGTTACCGGGTAATGGGAAAATAAGACGAAAGCCAGGATCAAAAATTTGGAAATTGTATTTCCTGCTGAAAACTTCGCCACTAAGGTCCTGGTTTATTGAATATCTTGGAAGCGCAAATATATTACTTAATCCATAAACAGCATATAAAGTTTATCGGGATAAGATGCTATTTTTGCTTCAGCAACAGAAAAAATAATTGTAAAGTATGTCTCATATTGTCACCCGCACTTTCGGTACGGATTTCATTTATTTCGACCTCGTTTTCCTGGTGTTCTGGATCACAACCCTGGCTCGCAAACGCCATTTCTCTGCGATCCGCTGGGGGATTGCAGGATGGATCATCTACATCCTCATCGATTACATGCTCTGGTACCGTATCATGGGATCCCGGCATTATTCAGGCGGCCTGTATCCTGAACTCTTTTTTGCCTGGTTTTGCTTTTCACCCGGTTTCGTGCAGTTTTCCTATGTCATAGTGATGTTTGAAAAAAGAAGCAACCGTGAAATCTTATTCTGGACTTTTTTATTTTACTGCGGATGGACGATGGTGGGGTTGCTGTCGCAGTGGCTCCCGCTTGACGATACGCTGATCAGGGTGTCGAGGGATATGGGTCAGGGGAAGCAAAGATGGATCATGGGCGGCCTCGCTGTATTAAACCTTTTCGCAGGGATCATCATGATTTACATGGAAAAGATCAGCTGGAAGGACCTGCTTTATATTTTTCTTATCGGGACACTGGTTGAATTCGCCCTCGAATTTTCCCTGCTGGTCTCAGGGATCAGGCTTGAACAAGGGCAGTGGAGCCCGGGAATGATGATTGTCAATGCCCTTGTTGAGTTCAACTGCGGTATTTTTATCATGTTCCTTATCTGGGGGTTTTTGAAAAAAAAGACATTGTAAATACAGATTAACAGCCTTTAACCGTTATAATTTTGTACAATCATATCATGTGTTAATATGGAAGAGATTGAAGTCCCCACCGAACATCTGCAGGAACAGCTGAATGAGAAGTCACGTGAGAGCCAGGAAAGGTGGGTGTTGATGGTGGCTCTGACCGCAGCTGTGCTGGCGGTGTTTGCAGCCATTGCCGCACTGCTTGCCGGCCATTATGCCAATGAAGCAATGATTGAGCAGCTCCAGGCGTCAGATCAATGGGCTTTTTACCAGGCAAAAGGGATCAAGCTTGCAGTGGTTGAAAGCAAGATGGACATGCTGAAGCAGCTTGGGAAAGAACCTGCTTCAAAGGATCTGGAAAAGGCCGATAAGTACAGGGACGAACAAAAGGAGATCAATAACGTTGCAAAAGAGAAGGAACAAAAATCTTCAGCTTTTCTTGTGCTGCATAATAAACTGGCCAGGGGTGTCACAGTCTTTCAGGTAGCCATTGCAATTTGTGCGATTTCAGCGCTTACCAGGAAAAAATTCCTGTGGTACGGAAGTGTAGGGCTGGGCATAGCCGGAATATTGCTGATGGGGCTGGTGTTTTTTTAACCCGGATAATTCTGTAGATTTGTATTAGACATCTGTACAGAAACGAAACCGGAACATCATGACTGGCTCTCCCACTCTTGAAATTACCGACGCACAACTTCCACTGCTTAACGAATCTGAAACAATAACATCCACACATTACAGGATTCTCGGCATGAGCTGGGCCGGCTGGGTGTTCGATTTTTATGACCTCATTCTGTTCACTTTCCTGCTCATCCCTATTGCAAAAGAATACAATTTTACAAACCTGCAGATGTCGTATGTGCTTGGTGCCAGCCTTGCAGCTACTGCGATAGGGGGCGTGATCTTCGGCATCCTCAGCGACCGTTACGGCAGGAAACCTGTCCTTCAGTGGACCATTCTGACTTATTCCATTGGCACATTCCTCTCGGGTCTTGCCGGCAGTTTCTGGCTTCTTATGATCTTCAGGATACTTACAGGCCTGGGAGTAGGAGGAGAATGGGGGACAGGCCAGACTTATGTAGGTGAAACTTTTCCGGCAAAAGTCAGGGGACGGTATTGTGCCATGATGCAGACCGGCGCCCCTTTGGGTATAGCACTTGCTTCGATTGTCGGAGGACTCATTGCACCTCACATCGGCTGGAGGGCCTGTTTCTTTGTTTCGGTGCTCCCTGCTTTCCTGGTGCTCTTCATCCGGAGGCACCTGCCCGAATCGGACCTCTGGCTGAGAAGGAAAAAAATGTCGATTGCAGCAGCAAAGGACAAGTATAAGAGAAATGCAACGATTCTGCAGTTCCAGGAACTCTTATCCAAAGAAAACAGGAAATATTTCATCCTCGGGCTGATACTCGCGATCTTTGACATGACGGCCTACTGGCTTACTTACTCATGGATGCCGGGTTACCTCCATAACGAAAGGAATTTTTCGCTCACTAAATCCGCATTATGGATACTCATCACACAAACCGGAGGTTTCCTTGGATATCTTTTTTTCGGTGTTATCGCCGACAGGTATGGAAGAAGGCCGGCTTACAGCATCTATTCGGTGATCATGACTCTGGGCCTGGTCATGGTGACAATCTTCTGGGATGATATAGTCATGTATCCCTTCATCATCCTCGGCTTTATGTTCATGGTGGGTTTCGGAACCGGGATGTTCGGGGGGTTCGGTTCACTCTTTTCTGAACTCTTCCCGACCTCGGTGCGTAGCACGGCCATGGGCTCGGCATTTAATCTTGCAAGGGGGATTCAGTTCTTTACGCCGGTTGTAATTTCAGTGATAGCCGTGCATTACGGGCTTGGCGGGGGTATCTCCCTTGCAGCCCTGTTCGCCCTGCTGACCGGTGCCTGGATCTGGACTTTCCCCGAGACAAGGGAAAAAAAACTGGCGCAGGGAGATTAATTTATTATATTTGAGATTCAATGATCAAGGGTCATGAAACGAAAGCTGATATTCTTTGGCATTCTCGCGCTGGTTATCCTTCTTATTCTTCTGAGGATATTTTCGGGAAACAATAAAAAGACAAGCCAGGCCGCGTCCCCGGCAAAAACTGCGGTTCCTGTCGAGGTCATCATTGCAAAAGACACTTCCCTGGTATACAGGATCAGCACCATCGGCTCTTTAAGAGCCAACGAAAGCGTTGCCATCGTAAGCGAGATCAGCAAAAAGGTGACAGGCGTTTTTCTGAAAGAAGGCTCACTGGTCGCTAAAGGCCAGGTACTGTTCAAACTCGACGATTCGGAGCTGGTTGCAAGGATCAACAAACTGACCATAGAGGAAAAACTTGCAGCGACCAACGAATCCAGGGAGAAAGCACAGCTTTCAAAAGGCGGGATCAGCCAGGAACAATATGATAATACGGCCAACCACCTCAATACTATCAGGGCCGAAATAGAGATACTAAAAGTCGACCTCTCCAAGACCGAGATCAGGGCTCCTTTTACCGGGAAGATAGGGCTGAGGAATGTAAGCGAAGGAGCCTGGGTTACCCCGAATCTTGTTCTTGCAAATTTGCAGGATGTAAGCAGGATCAAGGTGGATTTCTCAGTCCCGGAGCGTTATGCTTCGGACCTCAGGCAGGGATCGCTCATACATTTTACCACCGACTATTCTTCAAAACCAACCCTGGCAGTGATAGACGCAGTGGAACCCGATGTGGAAAAGCATACAAGGACCATTCCTGTGCGTGCCATCTGCGACAACAAAGACGGCAGCCTGGTGCCCGGGGCTTCGGTGAAAGTCGACATAGACCTGAAAGCCATTGTCAAAAAGCTGTTTATCCCTACGGCAGCACTCATACCTACGGTCAAGGGATATGATGTATACCTCATGAAATCAGGACAGGCAGTGCTTCAGCAGGTGACTACCGGCATGCGCAATCTTCAGAGCGTCGAGATCACTTCAGGCCTTTCACTGAATGATACTGTCGTGGTAACGAACCTCTTAAGGATAAAACCCGATTCACCGCTCAAGCTCGTGAAACTCAACTGATATGAGCCTCTCGTCCGTCAGCATAAAAAGGCCTGTACTGGCCACGGTTTTTTCCCTCCTGATCGTGATCTTCGGGCTTGTAAGCTATTCTTACCTCGGGATCCGCGAATACCCTGCCATGGACCCGCCGGTGGTTTCAGTAACCACCAACTATGCAGGGGCCAACCCCGAGATCATACAGGCCCAGATCACCGAACCCCTCGAGGATGCAATCAACGGCATCGAAGGGATCAGGGTGCTTTCGTCAATCTCCAACGACCAGACCAGCCTGATCTCTGTGGAGTTCAACCTCGGTCACGATATGGAGTCTGCTGCAAATGACGTTCGCGACCGTGTTTCCAAAACCATCAGCCAGCTACCCAAGGATGTCGATCCGCCTATAGTCGAAAAGCTCAGCGCCAACGCAAATGCAATCATCTTCATGGTCATCCGCTCATACCAGCATAATATCATGGAGGTGAATGCCCTGATGGAAAACGTGATTAAGGAAAGGCTGCAAACCATTCCCGGGGTAGGCGACATCAAGATCTTCGGCGAGAAGAAATTCTCGATGCGGCTCTGGCTTGATCCGTATAAGATGGCAGCCTGCGGCATCACTTCGCTTGATATACAGAAAGCTGTATCCAGGGAAAATATTGAACTGCCCACGGGCAGGGTTGAAGGGAGCATGACAGAACTTACTATAAGAGCCCTCGGCCTTATGCAGAGCCCCGACCAGTTCAACAACATGATCATTAAACAGGAGGGCGGCAACATCATACGCCTGTCCGATTTAGGCACTGCCGAGCTCTATCCCCAGAACGACAGGTCCACCGTGATGATGGACCTGCTGCCTGTCCTGATTATCGGAGTGGTGCCCCAGAACGACGCGAACAACGTGGCTATTGCCGATGAGTTCTACCGGAGGATGGACAAGCTCAAAGATGAGATCCCTGCCGAATACAGCATCAGCATAGGATATGATTTCACGAAGTTCGAACGCAGGGCGGTGAAGGAAGTCAAGGAAACCATATTCATCTCACTGCTGCTGGTGATCCTGATTATCTTCTTTTTCCTGCGCGACTGGAGGTCGACCATCATACCCGTTGTCGCAATCCCAGTCTCGCTCATCGGCGCTTTCATCCTGATGGCGTTGTTCGGGCTTTCCATCAATGTTCTTACACTTCTTGCAGTGGTGCTGGCGATAGGTTTGGTGTGCGATGATGCCATCATTGTGCTCGAGAATATCCATGCCAAGGTCAGCGGTGGTATGAACCCGGTCATAGCTGCCAACGAAGGAATGAGCGAGATCTTCTTCGCAGTGATCTCGACAACCATCGTGCTGGCTGCAGTGTTCATCCCTGTGATGTTCCTGCAGGGTCTTGTTGGCAGGCTGTTCCGCGAATTCGCCCTGGTGGTTGCAGGTTCGGTGCTGATCTCGGCTTTCGTAGCTCTCACCCTTTCGCCCATGATGTGTTCCCGCATTTTAAAACCCAGGAGTGGCAAGCCGAACTGGCTCATCCGCAGTACTGATCCTTTTTTTGATTCACTGAACCGGGCTTATGAACGCGGGCTTGATGTTTTTTTAAAACGCCGGTGGATGGCTGTGCCTCTTTTCCTTGTCATTACAGGCCTGATCTATGTGTTCTACAAGTCCCTTCATTCGGAACTGGCGCCTTTCGAAGACCGCAACAACATACGTATCCCTACTCTCGCGCCAGAAGGGTCAAGCTATGAGTTCATGGACAAGTACATGGCAAGGGTGGATAAGTATTTCAGGGATTCGGTTCCTGAGGTGTCGACCTATTTTTACATGGTCGCGCCCAGCATAGGGGCCAAAGACAATCCCAGCAAGGGAATGGAGATCGTTTACCTTCAGGATGCCGATAAGCGGAAACGCGGCCAGCACGAGATCTTCGTGAAAGCAGCCAGGGAACTCCAGGCGATTACAGGTGTACGATGCTTCCCTTTCGAACCTCCTACCATTGGCGACAGGTTTTCGGGCCAGCCGGTGCAGTATGTGCTTCAGGCGCCAAACCTGACCATGCTCAAGGATGTGCTGCCGCATTTTCTTGAAGCAGCCAGGAAAGTCCCGATACTGCAGTTCGTCGATGCCGATTTCAAAATAAACAAGCCCGAGCTCAGGGTCACGGTGAACCGCGACAAGGCTTCGCTTCTCAATGTTTCAACGGAGGAGATCGCACGAACGCTTCAGCTGAGCCTTAGCGGACAGCGCTACCAGTATTTCTACATGGACGGCAAGCAGTATGAGATCATCGGGCAGCTGATGGCGCGCTACCGCGGCGATCCGGATGCATTGAAATCACTCTATGTAAGGAGCAACCAGGGCGACCTGGTGCCACTCGACAACCTGATCAGCATAGAGGAAAATATTAATCCTGCTGCCATTTACTCTTATAACCGTTATATCTCTGCGACAATATCCGCAGGCCTTACCCAGGGAGCTACCCTGGGTGACGGCATCAGGGAGCTTGACAGGATTTCGAAAGAGATACTGCCTCCGGGCATCAAGACAAACCTCGCGGGACAAAGCCGTGATTACAGTGAAAGCTCATCCAGCCTCATTTTCGTATTCATACTCGGAATCGTTCTCATTTTCCTGATCCTTGCGGCCCAGTTCGAAAGTTTTGTCGATCCCTTCATCATTTTGCTTACCGTTCCCCTGGCCATTGCCGGGGCCATGTTCTCGCTCTGGTATTTCAGGCAAACCCTGAATATCTTCAGCGAGATAGGGATAATCATGCTCATAGGGCTGGTTACCAAAAACGGCATCCTTATCGTCGAATTTGCGAACCAGAGGAAACAGGCTGGGCTGAATAAACTCGAAGCCGTGCGAACGGCTGCCGCATCCAGGTTCAGGCCCATCCTCATGACCTCATCGGCCATGGTGCTCGGGATACTACCTATCGCACTGAATATAGGCGCTTCATCTGAAAGCCGGCAGTCACTGGGTATTGCAGTGGTGGGAGGGCTGATCTTTTCGACCTTCCTAACGCTTTTTATAATACCTGCGTTTTATACATTTTTGTCAAGGGAAAAATTAAATAGCGAAAAGCGAAATGGCGAAATAGCGAAATAAAAGCGTTCGCCGAAGGCCAAATGAGCACACAAATGAAATAAGAAATTAGTGCGAATAAATAGTGAAAAAAACGTTAATCACCGGGTTGTGTCTCATTATCGCTGCATACACAGCGGTTGCCCAGGAAATTCTTAAGCTGGACAGGGCCATCGAGATTGGCCTTTCGAATAATTACGGTATTAACATTGCAAAGAATTCTCTGCAGATATCTGTCAACAATGCCACACCCGGAAATGCGGGGATGCTTCCGGGCATTGATGTCAACGCAGGTTACGGCTTAGGGATCAGCAATGCAAATGTGACAAATATTACAGGTGTTGAACTGAAGAACACGAAAGCCCAGTCCAGCCTGGCTGTTGCGGGGATCAACCTGAACTGGACACTCTTTGACGGGCTCAAAATGTTCATCACTTACGACAAACTGAAGAAGCTTGAAGAGATAGGCGACCTAAGTGTGAAGATCTCCGTTGAGAACACCCTTGCGGGTATCATGATTTCTTATTATGACATCATCCGCCAGCAAAAGCAGACTGCGATCATGAAAGAGCAGGTGGGGATCTCGCAGTTCAGGCTCGACCTCGCAAGGCTTAGGTTCGAAACAGGAAGCGGCTCGGAGCTGGAACTCCTGAAAGCCAAAGTTGAACTGAATGCAGATATAGCCAACCTTTCAAATCAGAAGACAGTTTCGTTGAATTCGCTGGCCACTCTGAATGAATTTATGGCAAGGGATGTCACCCTGCAGTTTGATGTCAGGGATACAATATTACTTCATTACCAGCTTAACTATGATTCACTGAGGGTGGGTATGAAAGAGGCTAACCGCAACCTGCTTCTGTACAACAGGAATATGGAGCTGAGCGGCCTCAATGTTAAAGCGGCGAGGGCAGTTCAATGGCCCGTTATCGGGTTGACCACCGGCATCAATTATTCGAACGCATCTTCAGAGGCCAGCATAACCAATTACAACAGGAATTTCGGAGCCATCATAGGGGTTACAGCCTATATGAATATCTTCAACGGGCTGAACCTCCAGAGGGAGTACCGCAATGCAAAGGTCTCCTATGCCAGCTCTGAACTTGAAATAAAACAGTTTGAAAATAAGATTGACGCATACCTTCTTAAAATATATAATGAATACATGAACCAGCTTGAACTGGTGTCCTTCGAACTCCAAAATGTGGAACTGGCTCGCAAGAATATGGATATTGCCAGGGAGAGTTTTGAAGTGGGATCGATCTCATCACTTCAGCTTCGCGAAATCCAGAGAAACCTTCTGAGTGCCGATACACGCCTTGTTGAAGCCGAATTCAGGACAAAACTCACCGAAACGGCATTGCTCCTTCTAAGCGGTAAGTTGTTAAAGTAAGGCGACTGCGGATGAGATGACGGGTAATCCCCTGCTGTTCTCTTATAGTGCAGATCACCTGGTCATGTAATCCCTTACTTCTCCCGAGATTGCAACCACTGCGTCCAGGTCAGCCGGCGACAGGGGTTTATTTTTAACGCCGAGAATGTCGAATACTTTTTTCAGTTTCGACATTTCATCAGCCACGGGTTTGATATTGGAATCGCTCCCGTAAGCCCCCAGGACCACTATCAGGTTGTCAAGGTTTTCCTTTTGGGCAAGGATGCCTTCCCTTATCCTGAGATTCCCCGGGGCAAACTGGCATAATGAGGAAGTGATATACAGGCCTTCGGTAAATGCTCCTGAAGCGACAAGCACAGCGACCTGGGTGCGGTTGTTTTTTCTCAGGAAGTCAGTGGTCGACCTGAAAAACGTCCTTGCAAGTGAAACCAGGCTGTCACGGTTGTTTTTATAGCTTTCGGCCTTTTTAAGCAGGTCTTTGTCGTAAACCCCGCCTATACCCAGGTCGCCGGCAAGCTTTCCTGTACAGAAAAGAAATTTGTCGGTTTCATCAGCACGTTGGTATACCGATGAGTAGGCCAAATCGGTGCTGTAAACCCCCAGGTTAAGGGCTTTGGTTTTTTCAGTAAAGTACCTGTTGAGATTGGCGGGTGGATTGCAAAGGCTGAAGATGTAAGGGGCCTTGGCGGCCTGCAGGGTTGTCGTTACGTCGAGAGGAGTGGGGAAACGGTTCAGCATGTCCTGAGCCTCGGGCGAAAGGATAACTTCCCTCTTGATAACCTCCTGGATTGCATCTCCCGAAGAACTTTCACTCCCTCCCTGGTTCCCGCAGGAGGGTAATATCATCATGGATGTGAGAAAGATCATCCAACTTATATGTTTTTGAATGAAATATTTCATAAGTATGATATTATTTTTCCGGGTTAAATTTAATGATTTCCGTTGAATTACGTATTTAATTTTTACATAGACCGGTTACAAATTACTTTAAACGTATTGACATAGGCTTATTAATCTATATCTTTAATCTGCAAATCTTTAACCTCAATCGTTTATGGAGAATCAACGTCTGACATTTTATGAGGAACTCAGGGGGAAAGGTGTTTCCCGCCGCGATTTCATTAAGTTTTGTACGACCATGGCTGCTTTCATGGGCCTGGAAGCGAGCGGGGTGGCCCAGATCGCGAAAGCCTTTGAAACCAAACCGCGAATGCCGGTCATCTGGTTCCATTTCCAGGAATGTACCTGTTGCAGCGAATCCTTTATAAGAGCTTCACATCCTATTATTGCCGATATTGTTCTTGACAAGATCTCCTTAGATTACCAGGAAACACTGATGGCGGCTTCAGGGGCTCCCGCCGAAGCGGCATACAAGGCTGTTATGGCGAAGTATCCCGGCGAATATATCGTTATGGTTGAAGGTTCCATCCCCACCGAAAATGAAGCATATTGCTGTATCGGCGGCCGTAGCGCACTGCAGATCCTCCAGGAGGCAGTGAAGAACTGCAAGGCTGTCGTTGCATGGGGCAACTGTGCCTCTGCAGGCTGTGTTCAGGCTGCAAGCCCGAATCCGACCGGAGCGAAACCGGTACATAAGGTCATCAGCGGTAAACCTGTAATTAATGTTCAGGGATGTCCTCCGATCGCAGATGTCATGGCCGGTGTAGTCGTACATCTTCTTACCTTCGACCGCATCCCCCAGCTTGACGGTATGGGAAGGCCCAAGGCATTTTATTCAAGAAGGGTGCATGACACCTGTTACCGCCGAGCCAATTTCGATGCAGGCTTGTTCGTGGAATCCTTCGACGACGAAGGAGCAAAAAGAGGTTATTGTCTTTACAAGATGGGCTGCAAGGGTCCTGTTACCTACAACTCCTGCGGTATCATCAAATGGAACGACGGTGTGAGTTACCCGATCCAGAGCGGCCATCCCTGCATAGGCTGTGCCGAAGAAGGATTCTGGGATAACGGTCCGTTCTACCAGCATCTCCCCGGTGTTGAAGGTTTCGGTATCGAGACCACCGCCGACAAGGTAGGACTTGGGCTGGGCATAGGCACTGCAGTCGGTATTGCCGCTCATGCCGTAGTCACCAACATCCGCAAGCATAAAGAGATAATTAATGAGCCTGAAGAAGGTTCAGAAGTTGAAACCAAGAAAGTATAACAGCCATGGCAGACAGAATCGTAATAGATCCCATCACCCGCATTGAAGGCCATCTGCGGGTAGAAATAGAAGTAAAAGATGGTAAAGTAACCGACGCATACAGTGCCGGCACCATGGTGCGTGGCATCGAGACCATCCTGAAGGGCCGCGATCCCCGCGATGCATGGGCCTTTGTAGGCCGTGTTTGCGGCGTATGTACCTCTACGCACTCACTGACTTCCGTCAGGACTGTTGAGAATGCCCTCGGTATTTCAGTACCACCGAACGCAGAACTCATCAGGAACCTGATGGCAAACGCCTTATATATCCAGGACCATGTGGTCCATTTTTACCAGCTTCATGCCCTCGACTGGGTCGATGTGGTTTCGGCCCTCAAAGCTAATCCTGCAGAAGCGTCGAAGATAGCCCAGAGCATTTCAGCCTGGCCCAAGAGCTCGGTAGGTTATTTCACAGATATCCAGAAACGTTTCAAGAATTTCGTTGAAAGCGGACAGCTTGGTATTTTTGCCAACGGCTACTGGGGGCATAAGGCATACAAACTTCCTCCAGAAGTCAACCTTATTGCCGTTGCCCATTACCTTGAAGCCTTGCAGTGGCAAAAGGAACTCGTGAAAGTTCATACAATTTTCGGCGGAAAAAATCCACACCCGAATTACCTCGTAGGAGGTGTTCCATGTTCCATCAATATTGATGAAGCCAATGCAGTGAATGCCGAACGTCTCGCTTTCGTCGGACAGTTGTTCCAGGATGCAAAGACTTTCGTAGACCAGGTGTACATTCCCGACCTCCTTGCTGTTGCTTCTTTCTATAAGGACTGGGGAGCTATTGGCGGTGGGTTGAGCAATTATCTTGCTTTCGGAGATTTCCCTTCAAACGGGTACAACAATCCCGACAGTTTCAAGATGCCGCGCGGAGCCATACTCGGCCGCGACCTCAGCCACATACAGGAAGTGAAAGCCGAAGATCCTGAACAGATCCAGGAATACATCAACAACTCCTGGTATGAGTATTCGAAGGGTAATGAGGCAGGCTTGCATCCCTGGGAAGGTGAAACGAAATTCAATTATACCGGTCCCAAGCCGCCTTATGAGCATCTCGATTTTTCGCAGAAATACAGCTGGGTGAAGACCCCGCGCTGGAAGGGCCATCCAATGGAGGTAGGGCCTCTCGCAAGAACCCTGGTAGGTTATGCATCCGGCCGCGCCGATTATAAAGAAGTGGTGGAATATGCATTGAAAACTCTGGATGTTCCTGTTACTGCTTTATTCTCGACACTGGGCCGCACAGCCGCAAGGGGACTTGAAACCAAGCTCACCTGCGGATGGGCGCTTGAATTCTACAACCAGCTTCTTGCAAATATCAAGAACGGTGACAGCCGCACCCAAAACAATGCAAGCTGGGATCCCGAAACCTGGCCTAAAAAGGCAAAAGGTATTGGAATGGTGGAAGCTCCCCGTGGCGCTCTTTCACATTTCATCGTGATTGAAGACAAGAAGATCGCTAATTATCAGCTGGTGGTTCCTACCACCTGGAATGCTTCTCCGCGCGATACTAAGGGGCAGCGTTCAGCATACGAGGAATCACTTATCGGGACTCCCATCGCCGATCCGAAAAATCCCCTGGAAGTACTGAGAACCATACATTCTTTCGACCCCTGCCTTGCCTGTGCTGTGCATCTTTATGATGAGAACGGCAGTACCATTCATGAGATGAAAACCTATTAGCCATGAGAAACCGCACCACCCCTTTGCGTGAAGTGCATGTTTGGGAGTTGCCCGTCCGATTTTATCATTGGATCAATGCACTTTGTGTCGTCACACTTTGTGTCACCGGTTACATCATTGGTAACCCGCCTGCCTTTATGAAAGGAACCGAAGCTTCATTCAACTACTGGTTTGGTACTGTGCGCTTCATTCATTTCGTAACCGCATTCCTGTTCTTCTTCAATTTCATTTTCCGCCTCTACTGGGGATTTACCGGGAATGAATTTGCCCGCTGGTATAATTACATCCCTCTGAAACGCTGCCAGTGGAAGGAAATGCTGGAGGTAATAAAAGTGGATGTGCTTCAGCTGACAAATAAAAAGATAGATTCGATAGGACATAACTCACTTGCAAGCTTTATCTATTTTCTTACATTCCTGATCTTTCTTCTGCAATGCCTTACAGGTTTCGGAATGTACGCTGCCATGAGCAAATCCTTTCTGCCTCATATGTTCGCCTGGGTTGTTCCTTTTCTTGGCGGTGATATGCATGTAAGGCAGATCCATCACATCCTGATGTGGGGCTTTATAATCTTTGCACTCATACATATGTACCTGGTATTCTACCATGACTACATCGAGCGCAGGGGTGTAACCTCATCCATGATCGGTGGCTGGAAATTCATCGAAGAAGATGTGGTTGAGCGCCATGAAAACAGGACAGAAGAATGTCCCAAGAACAACTGATCCTTCAATAAGCTGAACACTTGTCAGGTTTGCAAAACAATATCCTGGTTCTCGGGATCGGTAATCTTTTAATGAACGATGAAGGCGTAGGTATTCATGTAATATCTGCGCTTGAAAAGGAGGGAGGCGTGGCCGGTGCCGAACTGATGGACGGAGGGACAGGAGGGTTTCACCTGCTGGGGCATATACAATCTTACAAAACAATTATCATAATCGATGCTTCACTGGATGAATTTCCTGCAGGACATATCAGGGTTCTGCATCCTAAGTATGCGAAGGATTTTCCCAGACAGCTCAGCGCTCATGAAATAGGACTGAAGGACCTGATCGATTCAGCCTGCCTGCTTGGCGAGCTGCCCATGATCTATCTCATTGCCGTTTCTGTTAAGGATTTCCAGGATATGGGCTTGGACCTTTCGCCGGATGTCGCTGCAGCAGTGCCTCAAGCTATGAAGAAAGTCAGGGAATTGGTTGCAGAACAAAATAAATAGCAGAGAACCTGCTATTTATTTTGCTCTATCCACTCGTACCATTCTTTCATCCCTTCGCCTGTCTTTGCCGACATCAGGATGAACTCAAGATTGGGATTTATCTGAAGCGCATTTTTTTTCACCTCTTCCACACTGAAATCAACATAGGGCAACAGGTCTGTTTTATTGATGATGCAGAGGTGCGAAGTCTCGAACATATAAGGATACTTCAGTGGTTTGTCGTCGCCTTCAGTCACACTGATCACGATAACCCTCTTGCTTTCTCCCAGGTCGAATAAGGCAGGGCATACCAGGTTTCCTACGTTTTCAATGAAGAGCAGGGACTGGTTTTCAACCTCCATTTTTTTCAGTGCAAGGCTCACCATCCTTGCATCCAGGTGGCATCCGGTACCTGTGTTGATCTGTATGGATGGAGCCCCCGATTTTTCAATGCGTTCAGCATCCCTGGTGGTTTGCTGATCTCCTTCTATCACGAAGATCTTTCGTTTTGAAATAAGCTCTTTTATCGTTTTTTCAAGTATGCTTGTTTTCCCTGAACCAGGGGAACTCACCATGTTCAGGCAAACCACCTTTTTCGCATCGAAATAGCCACGGTTCCTTTCGGCCAGCTTGTTATTCTCGGCCAGAATATCAATATTCAGAGGAATCTCCTTATGTTCATGCCTTATTTCGCTTTTCGCTTTTCGCTTTTCGCTATTTTCTTCATCCCCGTGAGAATGCCAATGCCCGTCATGCTCATGCATATGTTCATGGCTGTGGTGATCGTGATCATGCATGTGGTCGTGACTATGGTGATGATCACCATTTATTTCGCTTTTCGCTTTTCGCTTTTCGCTATTTTCATTTTCGCAACTTTCTTTTATCGTGAACTCATCCGGTTTCCCGCATCCGCAACTCTCGCACATATTCCTTTAATTAATGGTTTTTATTCACCTGCAATTGACAGCACCTTGAATTCCTGTCCTCCGCTGATCTCCGAAGGAAAACAACTGCAGAGGGGGCAAACGTCAAGCCGGTTCTTCATTTCAAAATCCTTGTTGCAGGAATTGCATTTGCCTTTACCGCTTGTGCGAATCAGATGCAATGCTGCATTTTCAAGTATAGTATCTTTTACAATCATTTCCAGTGCCGACTGAAAAATGTCAGCCTCGACCCCGCTCAGGTCACCGATCTCGATCCGGATCTCACTGACCGAAATAAGGTCGTTTTTCACGGCTTCCCTCGATGCAAGATCGATCACTTCAGTAGCCAGGGACAGTTCATGCATACATTCAGGTCATTAACATATACGGGGCAACGGGTCACCGCTCAGAGACGCCAGTATCCTCTTACCCCCGGTTTCAGTATTGAGTACGACTTTCCCCGGATGGTCTTTTACCACGTGTCCTATGATTGCGCTTTGTTTCCCGAGCTTGTTTTTCTTCATGACTTCCACAATGCGTTCGCCTTCTTTCTCACCGGCAACGATGACCACCTTTCCTTCGTTTGCAATATACAGGGGATCGAAGCCAAGAAGTTCGCACATGGCCCTTACGCCTTTCCCGACCGGCAGGTCAGGTTCTGATAACTCAATGCCGTACGGCATCATTCCGGCCAGCTCGTTCATCACCGTTGCAACCCCACCCCGTGTCGGGTCACGCATGAATTTCACCGAGCTGCTGTTGTCAAGAACTTCCCTTACCAGGTAATTCAGGCAGGCGCAATCGGATTTCAATGGAGTCTTGAAGTTGAATGATTCACGCGCATTCATAACGGCCATCCCGTGCTCACCCAAAGCGCCGTTGATTATGATGAGGTCACCGGGCTTTATGCTGCTGATTTTCCTGTCAAGCCGCGCGGCATTATCTATCTTTCCTATCCCGCTCGTATTAATAAACAGTTTATCACATTTGCCTTTATTCACCACCTTGGTATCGCCTGTCACTATAAGCACCCCGGCCTTTTTCGCTTCCGAAGCCATGGATCGCACTATAGTTTCGAGATCTTTCATTGGAAATCCTTCTTCAATAATGAAGGATGCGCTGAGATAAAGAGGCACGGCCCCTGATACGGAGAGGTCATTGACCGTCCCGCAAACCGCGAGTTTCCCGATATCCCCTCCGGGGAAAAATATAGGGTCGATCACAAAAGAATCGGTGGTAAAGGCAATTTCCACCAAGCCGGACTTCTCAGGGAAAGCCGGCTTGGTTTTACTACGGGAGCCGGAATGTTGCCCGGCAACTACAGTTGTTACATAAACCGGAAGTATGGCCGAATCACCCTGCTGTTCAAGTATCCTGTTCCCGAAATACTTCATGAACAGATCCGAAATGAGGTCGTGCATGATCCGTCCCCCGTTGCCATGGCTCAGCAAAATTTTATCTTCCCTGGTTTTCATTCGCGGTATTTATAATAAGTTGCACAAGTGCCTTCACCCGAAACCATGCAGGCCCCAACGGGATCGGATGGGGTGCATCGCCTGGCAAACAGTTTGCAATCGGTGGGTTTTTTAAGTCCGCGCAGTATCATCCCGCAAATGCATCCTTTCGGCTCAGGGGCCATGGCGACATCCACAGGCAAAATCTTTTCAATATCAAATTCGGAAAACTTACCGCGAATTTTCAGCCCGCTCAGCGGGATCATGCCAAGTCCCCGCCAGTAGTCGTCCTTCAATTCAAAAACAGTATCAAGAAGTTTACGTGCTTTCACATTGCCCGAAGGCTGAACCACCCTCTGGTACTGTATCTCAACGTTAGGTTTCCCTGCCTCAATCTGCCTCACCAGCATCAGTATGGCCTGCATCATATCCCCCGGCTCGAAACCCGAAACCACAACACCAAGGCCGAATGCCATCGGGAGATCCTTGTAGATCGAGGTCCCCGTGATTGCAGTGACATGTCCGGGTGCGATGAAGCCATTGATCTTCACTCCATCTTTTACTAAAGCCTTCATTACCGGGGGCATCACCTTATGCGCACTGAGCACATGAAAGTTAGTGAGTTTAAGTTTTGCGGCTTCAGCAATGGCTGCTGCGGTGAGAGGTGCCGTGGTTTCAAAACCTATGCCCAGGAAAATAACTTTGGAGCCGGGGTTCTTCCTTGCGATCTCAAGCGATTCCAGAACGGAATAAACAATACGGATATCCATACCCGCTGCCCTTTCTTTTTCAAGAGAACTGGCTGAACCGGGTACGCGGATAAGGTCGCCGTAGGTGGTAAGTATGACTCCCGGCTGCCTGCAGTATGCAATGGCGGTATCGATGAAATGCTGTCCCGAAACACAGACCGGGCACCCGGGCCCTGAAAGCAAGCTGATCGTGGGAGGCAGAAAAGAATGCAGCCCGAACCTGTGAATGGCCATGGTGTGGCCGCCGCAGACTTCCATCAGGGCAATCTCCTTTTTTGAGATTTTCCTTATCTCTTCTGCAATCCCCAGGATGAGGTCCTTTTTCCGGTATTCGTCTATGTATTTCATCTTATGATTCCGGGTCGTATCCTGCCACTTCGTTCAACAGCCTCATGGTTTCTATAGCTTCCTCTTCGTCGACTTTCTGAATGGCAAAGCCTGCATGCAGCATGATAAAATCTCCTTCTTTCACATCATCGATCAGGAGAAGGCTGGCATTATATTCGGTGTCACCGATAAGCACCAAGGCATTTGATCCCTTCACCTGGATCACTTTTGCAGGTATGGCTAAACACATAATTCTCTCCTTTTTGCAGCTACCGCGAGTTGCCCCAAAGCAATCCCCCCGTCATTGGTGGGCACAGCAGCATGCGTATACACTTCAAAGCCGGATCCCCTGAGCAGTCCCTCAGTCCTTTCGAGCAGGTATTTATTCTGGAAAACACCTCCCGAAATCACCACTTTTTTCAAGCCTTCAGCAACGCTGATCCGTTTAACAGTTTCAAAGATAATTGAACTTATGGTATTGTGAAACTTCGATATGATAATTGATTGGTCTGCGCCTCGGGCAACATCACCGGCTATCCCTTTAAGGGCTGCATCCACGCTGATCTCATGGAACCCCGACCATTCATAGCTTTCATCACAGCCTGCTTCCACCCTGGCTTCAAGCAGCATGGGCCCCTGTGCAGGAAATTCGGCCACCTGGCAAAGCCCGAGAATAGAAGCTACAGCATCGAAATACCTTCCGGCACCGCAGGTAAGCGGACAGTTCACTTTCCTGTCAATCATTTTCAGCAGCATCAGGATATTTTCTGCTTTAGCCTGCCTCAACAGGGGCAGGTCAAGTTGCATGAACTCCCTGCCGTAAACTTTATAAAGCCATGAAACCGCTATTCTCCATGGATCTTCGCTGGCACTGTCCCCTCCCGGCAAAGGCAGGTAAGCCAAATGGCTCTTCCTGCTGTATCCTTCAAGATCACACACCATGAATTCCGAACCCCAGGTATGACCGTCATCCCCGTATCCCGTTCCATCGAATGCGACCCCGATCACTTTTTCATCGAGCCTGTTCTCGGCCATGCATGAAGCGATATGTGCATGATGATGTTGTATGCGGATGAGGTCTGGGGTACCGAAACCCTCGGCCGTTGTTGTGGAAATATAATCGGGATGCATGTCGGCCGCCAGGAGCGCGGGCCTGAGTCGGAACATCCGGACGAACCGCTCAAGGGTCTGTTCGTAAAACAGGGTAGTCTCAAGACCCTTCAGGTCGCCGATATGCTGGCTTAAAAAAGCCTTGCTGCCTTTACCCACACAAAAACAATTCGACAACTCGGCTCCGAAAGCAATGATGCCTTCGGTGTATAACTGCATACGGACAGACGAAGGGACATATCCCCTTGAACGCCTGAATATCCTCTCTTTGCCTCCAATGATCCTCACCACCGAATCATCGGTTCGGTTGAAGATATCGCGGTTATGCAGAAGTACTGCATCGGTAAAAGGGGAAAATTTTTCAAGGGCTTCGGCATTGTCAATAATGATGGGCTCGCTGCTGAAATTCCCGCTGGTAAGGACAAGGGCTTTAGTCTTCAGCTTCCCGAACAGCTGGTAGTGAAAGGGCATATATGGCAGCATAATGCCCAGAAGGTTCAGTCCTGAATTCAGGTTCTTCGCAAGGAATGGGCGGCTGTTGCGGTCTTTCACCTGCAGCA
>JBAXBP010000029.1:0-29041 GCA_037141915.1 Bacteroidota bacterium
CAATGAGCATAGAAAAGAAAGGTTTAACGGACTTGTTAATCTGGTTGAGGCTAAGGAGTTTTATATAGACATAGGCTGTGCCAATGGAGGCCATATGCAAAAGTTATTCGAAAAAGGAATTTTTGGCAATGGCATCGACATTTCAATCCCAAATATAATTAAAGGTCTTAAAGATAAACCTCATTTGAAATTCATCCACGGATTTGCAGAGGACATTCCGTTTCAGGATGATTTTTTTGATATTGCCATCTTAGGGGATGTACTTGAACACTTTAGAGATCAAGAACAAACGTTAGCGGAAATTCTTAGAGTTGTGAAAAACGGGTTTGTTATTTGTTTTCCCAATGATACTACAATAACAGAAGAGCATGTTAATCCTTTGAATCTTGCTACCTTTTTAAAGTTATGTGATCATTTTAAACTCAAGGCCACATTTTTTACTCATGAGGGGGAACCAGTGGATCAGTCAATTAATACTGACTTTTATTGGATCTTTTCCAGAGTAATTAAAGGAGATGAAACTAATAAAATATTAAAAACATATCATAATAAACAAAAACATCATAACAATGACATACAAAGGGTTATAGCAAAAGATCAATGGTCACAAGGCGTTAATCATGAGCGACATCAGACAGAACTAGATCGATTTGAAATAACCAGTACCGCCATTAAAGGAAAAGACATTCTTGAAGTTGGATGTGGTAATGGTGATTTATCAGTATTTCTGGCAAAACGGAACTATTATGTCACTGGTATAGATATAAGTCCTGAAGGAATAAAACAATGTAAAGAATATGCAAAATCTCAAAACATTTCTGAACTAGCGATCTTTTTTGAAATGGATGGCACGACTTTAAACTTTCCTGACAACAGTTTTGATTCTATCATTTTTTCTGAAGTTTTTGAGCATGTAAGTAGTAGCCGGATTTTTATTCAAGAAGGTATCAGAGTGTTAAAACCAGGTGGCAGAATCTATATTTCAGTTCCAGATTCTTTAAAGATTCATTGGCCAGGCCATATTAGATTTTTTACAAAAACAAGTTTACAAGATGAATTATCTCAATATTCTGATAATTTGTTGTTTCATCAAATGAATTATACTAAATGGTTGATATGCACTTTCACACCTAGAGAAAAACCTGGAAAAATAGTCGAAAATTTGCCCCTGGTTGATATTTTATTGCCGACATACAATCGTCCAGAACTTCTTAAAAGGTCGATTCAATCCATAATTGAACAAACCTATGAAAATTGGAGATTATATATAATTAATGATGGAGGTACTGAGGTATCAGATATAATAAAACAGTTTAATGACAATCGCATAAAATATAATTGTATTTCTCATAGGGGGAAAGCTAATGCGGTCAATTTTGCCTTGGAGAATTCGAGTGCTCCTTTCATTACTTATATGGATGATGATGATACAATATTCCCCAACCATATAGAAATATTAATAAAAGCTGCTGTAATGAATAACAAGGAATTTGTTTATACGGATACTTTGTTAACTCAAATTGATCAAAGTTCGAATAGAATAATAGATCAGCAAATTGAAAACACTTTAGATGTTGATTTCGAAATGCTACAATATCAAAATTACATAAACCATAAACAAATTATCCATACCAGAAGATTAGCAAATAAAGTTGGTTTTTATGACACATCGTTGTCAATCCTAATCGATTGGGATTTTATAAGAAGGATGGCTAAAGTTGAAAAACCTTATCATATAAAATTAATTACAGGTAATCATTTTTTATATTATGTTAATGGCGAGATAGATAGTATCTCCGGCCTTTGGACAAAGAATCCAAAATTAGTTGCAGCATCAATTCAAAAGATTTACTCAAAAGACGACAATTCATTACTTCACTTATATCTCCAATTTCATGAATATAAGCAAGAATTATTGAAACATCAGCAAAAAGAAAAGCAATACTTTGAAGAAATATCGCTACTAAAGAATAAAAATGAATTTTTAAGCACGGATATCAAGAACTATCAATCATCAATTAAATCTCTTTCAAATCAGAATGAAGCACTTGCAACTGAAATATCAAAATTTCTTGAACAGTTAAATGTAAAAAATAAAGAACTTGAATACATCAAATTTGAGTACGAAAAATTTAAATTTTCCTCGCAAGGCGAAATAGAAACATTAAAACTCGACAATCTGACCCTTGCCCGTGAATCAACAAATTTAAAAAATGCGATTATCGAGATAAAGAAAAGTTCCTCGGAATCTATAAAAAAACTGTCAGATGAAAATCTTGTAGTCAACGAAACAATAAAAACGCTATCTGCGCAAATTGAAAATCAAAACAAGTTGATAGAGAATAACAATATATTTCTATTAACTCTTTATAAATCATACTCCTGGAGAATAACAAAACCTCTCCGCTTAAGTCATAAAAAGATATTTAAGTTAATTTACTCTATTTTCCCTCACGGCTCCAAACAATGGTTCTTTCTTAAAATAATAAAAAGAATTGTTATAAATCCCAAGCTACTAATTCAGAAAATTAACATTAATTCAATAAAAGAGCTTCTAAGACTATCACATCATAAGGATTTTAGTACCATTGATAAAATGGTTTTCGAAGCATTGCCGACACTTAAGGATACTAAATCCACATTACCAATACAGTTTCAGCACGCTGAAAATAATACTAGAATTTTCTGTGAGAAAGTGTTGTTAACTGCTGATTATATTTTCTTGGAAGGATGGGCTTTATCAGAATCAGGCATTGCGAAACTTGAAGTGTCTTTAAATAATGAAATTCTTGGACTTGCTAACTATGGGAATTGGCGACCAGATGTTGAAAATGTTTTTCCTGAAATAACAAATAGTCAGTATTCGGGTTTTAAGTTCAAAACTGATTTTAAGGAATCAAAAGCAATAAATTCCGTTTGTACAGTTAAATTAAAATTGTTCAGTAATGATGGGCATTGTCTCGAAACAGATAGGAATATTTCTATTGAACGAAATAATCAAGTGAAGTTAAAAAATGCACTATCTCTTTTTAATTCGAATCCAACCTTTCCCAAAATTGTGCACATAAAACCCATTGATATTATAATCCCCATCTATAATGGTTTCGAATATCTAACCCCATTATTTAACAGTATTATTTCTAATACTAAAATTCCATACCGGTTAATCATTATTAATGATTCGAGTACAAATATGATGATTGCAAGTTACCTTGCCGATTTATCTAAAAAATTACCGGATACATTAATTATCAATAACCCTGATAATTTAGGATTTGTAAAAAGCGTCAATAAAGCAGTGAAACATGTGGATAATCATTTTGTAATTTTAAATACTGATATTGAAGTTCCACCTTTTTGGTTAGAAAGGCTCGTAAGTCCAATTTTCAACAATAATCAAATTGCATCAACTACTCCTTTTACTAATAGTGGCACCATCTGCAGTTTCCCAAATTTCTTGGAAGATAATAATCTTTTCGAAAACCGATCGATTGAATTCCTAGATTCCTGTTTCCAACTTGTCAATACTCATGATGGTTTTATTGAGATTCCAACAGGTGTAGGTTTTTGCATGGGTGTTAATAAACATCTAGTTGATAAAATTGGGTTTTTTGATGATGAAACCTTCCAACAGGGGTATGGGGAAGAAAATGATTGGTGCATGCGAGCTAAAGCAAGTGGCTATATCAACATTATAGTACCGAATCTGTTTATTTATCACAAACATGGGGGATCGTTTTCTTCAAAGCAAAAAAAAGAATTAGTGGAAAAGAATTATCAAAAATTATTGATAAAACATCCCACATACAATGATGTAATACAGAAGTTCATTCAAAGTGACCCCTGCAAAGATATTCGCACTTTTCTGAAGCTTTTGATTATATGTAAAATACCAAATTATGATAAAATTCTAATCCTTGACCATGATGCAGGTGGTGGGGCAAATGATTATAGAAAGAAAAATATTCAAGAAAAGAGAAATGAGGGAAAAATTATCTTCTTAGTATTGTATGATTCAGTACAATCCAATTACAAATTAACATTCTATTATCAGAATCATGTTCAAAACTTTGAATTTGTGGATTTTAACGAGTTCACTACCTTGGCAAGTTATATACATTTCACGGATATTGTTCTGAACGAACTTGTAAAATTTCCAGACACAATTAATGTAATAAATCAAATAATTTCACTGAAGGAGATGTATCATTGTAAAATTACTATTCCTCTTCATGATTATTTCTCCATTTGTCCGAGCTATACATTATTAGATAACAAATTTGAATTCTGTAATGTACCTGAAGATTTAAATGTATGTTCCTATTGTATAAAGCATGTTATGCACACTTCAATTGAATATTTCAATATTAAGAAATGGAGAGATCAATGGGGGCGATTACTGAGTATTTCCAACATTATATGCTTTTCTTTATCATCAAAGAAAATAATATCCAAATCATATCCTTTTCTTGATGCCGATAAAATTAGTATGATACCTCATGAGGTAGATTACTTTACGCCTATTAAAATCAATAAAACATCTAAGGATTATTGCATTGGAATTCCAGGGAGTATAAATATCCACAAGGGTAGCCGTGTCATAATATCTCTAATTAATATTATTAAGAAAAAGCAACTTAAAAATCTTCATTTAATTATTATTGGAGAATTCTTTGATACTGAGGTTGATATTAAAAAATACAATGAGGTAATTATCACCGGTAAATATCAAAAGGCGGACTTAATGGACTTAATGAGGAAATACGAAATTGATTTAGTTTTTATTCCCTCAATTGTTCCAGAAACATTCTCTTATACAACTGAAGAAACCATGAAAATGAATTTACCAATAGCAGTTTTTAATATTGGAGCACCGGCGGAGAGAGTCATTAATTATCCAAAAGGGATTTTACTTGACAAAATAGATCCAGAGTATACACTAAATTGCATGCTTAACTGGCTTATAAACAACAGGGAATGACAATCCCAGTATTGATTCAAAGACCATGAAAATATTTTTTTATTTTCAACCAATAATTTAGAATACTTCTCTCAAACATTATAAAAGGTAATAAATATCTATAATTCATACTATAAAACATCCTCATCCCCTCAAACAGAAGTTTATTTAAATCTGAGGATTCGCTCCCTCCAACCTCATGGATGTATGCCGAGTTTTCATTGCTGAATAATAGATATCCTTGCCTGAGCAGGATCTTGGAGTATTGTATATCATCAAAATACAGAAAAAACGACTCATCCATCAATGGGGCATCAATATCCAGGAAAATACAGGATCCGACTATGTATTTGAAACAAGGCCAAACTGGTTTGAAAAAGGTTATGCTTGTTGGGATATGCAGGTAATGAAATCCGTGATGGTTGAGGATTCCATCGGGGCTGAGTTCTGTGGCTCCCATTGCGATCTTTTTATCGTTAGAACTGATTTGCAAATCATGGTACTTCGATAACATGCATTCAAGAAAATCCGAAGGAAGGATTACATCATTGTTGATGATCAGCAAATGGCTGAATATATTAAGCGACCGGGCATACCGTATTCCTATGTTGTTCCCGTATGAATATCCTCCATTTTTTTCAGCCTGGATGATTGCAAACCTGGGGAAATGAGCATTGTTTCGCGATTGATAACTTTCATTTTGAATTATGCTGAAATTCAGGTCGTTGGCTGCAAAATATGAAGAGATAATTTCTATGGAATCATCCGTTGAACAGTTATCAACTACAGCCACACTATGATTATCTACCGATTGCCCTAATATACTTTTTAGAGCGCTTACAGTCTTCAGTCCGTTATTGTAATTTAATACGATGATGCAAACTTTATCCATTTCCTCACTCTAATTCCTGGTTGTTTTCCGGAGAATATCAATCAAGAGGTTAGCAGACTTATTCCAGCTGAAATTCCTCAAGCGTATAAACGCAGCTTCGGTTAACTGGCGTCTATACTCTGTATCATTGAGAACCTTTATCATTCCATTTATAATGTCGTCGGTGTCATTGGGATCGAAGTAAGAGCAGGCTTCACCAAAAACTTCATGGAATACAGGGATATCGGACAAAATCACTGGACAGCCCAGAGCCATGGCTTCAAGCGGGGGGATCCCGAAGCCTTCATATATCGATGGGTAAACGAACAGGGAAGCATTCTTGTATAATAATACCAGCTCCTCATCAGTCACATACCCCAGGGATCTTTTTACGATCTCTGCCGACAATTCCATGTTAAAGATGGCATCTGTTTTTCCTGCAAAAACCAATTGATATTCTTCGGTCAATCCAGATTTTAAAAATGCATCCACTATTCGTGCGAGATTTTTCCTTGGATCTAAGGAGGATATCGACAGAATGTATTTCTTCTGAATGAACCCGTTGAACCTTGTGTTCTTCAGAGAATTTATATGCGACAGAGTTTCTTCGGGACTCGAAGGATCAATGCCCGTACCTGCGGTCTGTTTTAATGCAACAGCATTATAAATAACTTCAATCTTTTCTGCAGGAACATGCAGCAAACGGATGATCTCGGATTTTGAAAAATTGCTTACCGTGATAATCTTAAGAGACCTTCGCACAGCAACTGGTGTGACTAATTTATAATACCAATAATATGATCTGCTGAACCAGGACGGGTTTACAAGCAATGCAAGATCATGAATGGTGATGATCCTGTTTTTATAGAACAAAGGGCCATAACTTCCAAAATTCAACAACAATGGATTTCCATGAAAAAGAAGATATAATGGCAAAAGCAGGTGTTCCCAGAAAAGACCTTTTATGAAACCGAAACGGATTAATTTAAAATCAATGACATACTCAGAAAGAACGTTGGCAGGAGCCAGGACAATAAATGAAAATCCCTGATCATGCATGGCCTTGCACATTTCAAATGCAAACCTTGGAATGCCTGTCATCCTCTGTGCCAGGAACCTGCCGTTGATATAGATGGGTTTATCTGTCATGGCAGGATAATTTTCTGTACAAGGTCGTACACATCCTTAACCTCAATACACCCCATATAGCCTTCACGGTTTCCCTCCCTGTTGATGCCTTTGTCATTCTCAATTGCAAGGGGCAATTTTGTCTTATGAATGAACGTATTCCCGCTTCCGTAAGGTCCCCATAACACCGGACTGTTCGGACCAAACAACCCGATGGTACTGCATCCCTGTGCTGCTGCAATATGCAGGGGGCCGGTGTCATTACTGATATAAACGTTGCATCGTTCGATAAGTCCGAAGGTCTCTTTTAAATTAAATAGGCCAATTGAATTGATTGGCTTTTCGTTCATCAGGGAAATAATCCTCTCAATGATCTTCAGATTTTCAATGCTGTCAATGAAAATGACATCCGCATTCAATTCATTAATGATCCGGTCGGAAAGAGAGGCAAACCGCTCCTCCTGCCACTGCCTGTTTTTTGAAGAAGCCCCAACACCGGCTGTTATCCCAACTGTGAGTTTATTTTTCTTCCGGTCCTTCAGAAAAATATCAATGTTCTTTTCAATGGAATCCTCTACCAATAATTTTTCGAGCTGATCAGTATCCCATGAAATCTGAAGTTTCCGCAACAGATCCAGGTAATTCTGAACCATATGCTGATTCTTTCTGAAAGGAGTTTTAAGGGTATATAATACCGATCGCTTCTGGTTTGCAAAACCTATCCTCTGCTTCCCGACAAAAAATGCCAGGATTGCACTCAGGTTAAGGTAGGGTTCGCAATCGATCACTACATCATACCTGCGCCCATTTCCAAGCAATCCGACTACATCGGAAAGATTATCCAGGCTGAATATCTTGTCAACTGGATAACATTCAAAGATATCTTTCACCTTATCCCTTAACAATACATCCACTTTGGCGCCCGGAAAGGATTCCTTTATCCCTCGGATCAGGGGGAGGGAAATTACAGCATCACCAATGGCCCAGAGTTTAATCACCAGGAAAGTTTTATTCCCTGATGGCGTCCTCCCAAAATGCCTGAACAATGAAAGGGTTAAAATGATCAGCGATCCGAAAAACCTGTCGAGTATTTTCTGAAGCCTCACCATAACTTGTCAGTGAGATATCCCTTTGCGGATCTGGGAGAGCTGTTCGGCAAGCAAACCCAATAAGAAAAAGATCAAGCCTGAAATGATCCCCAGGAATGTCCCCATACTTACTCCACGCCCCTGAATAAGTAATGGAATTCCCCATGCAGCTGTAGTGAGAATACATAGCAGTGATATCGGCAGGAATATTTTCATTGGATTGAACAGGGTGACAATATTGATGATCTCCATCACTGTATGAAACGCGGTCTCGAGGGTAATGCTGCTTCTCCCCTGCTTTCGTGCTCGTATGCTGATGGGCTCTTCGAGTACGAGGTGGCGATTGTTGAGGAAGACAAGGGTGATGATGTCGCTGTAAGACATATTATCGGGAGCAAGATGAAAATACTTTTTCAATAGGTCAGTGCGATAAATCTTCATGCCCGAGTTGAGGTCGTGAACTGGTACGTTCATCAGGATCTTGGCTATAAGGCGGATAAGGGTGCGGCCAAACCCCCTGTAGGACGAATTCTTCAGCCCCTGCCTCGAACCAACCACCAGGTCGGCATCCTGCTGAACCATCCGGTTATAAAGCCTTTCAATATCTTCAATAACATGCTGTCCATCGGCATCGAAGGTGATGGCGTATTCGGTGGAACAGGCGCTGATTCCTGTTTTAATGGCAGCGCCATAACCACGGTTCATCTTGTGATGCAAGAGGTTGATCCTGGGCTGATCGCTGAACCTGCTTAGCACTTCACGCGTATTGTCCCGGGATCCGTCGTCCACAATGATGATCATAAAACCCAGCTTTGAACAGAACTCCATAAGCTGAGGCAGCAACAACTCCAGGTTGGCGGCTTCATTGAATGCTGGGATGATAACCGTTAATGTCTTTTGATCACTCATAAGCAATGAATTATCTCACATAATATCGTAAATATACAACCGTCAGCATCGTGAAAAGGCATGTGATTGAAAACAATATCAACAGCAAGGACCAGGTTTTTGTGAACAGCCGGGAATTCTCAATGTATCCTGCATCCCGGATCTTACCTGGATTGTTCATGCCAGAAACCCAATGATCCACCAGGAGATTCAGTTTAAGTTGCAGCAAATTATTCTGGAACAACAGGAAAAACAAGGGGGCCAGGGGAATGAAATACCTTCCCTGTATCCCGAACATCCTGTCGAGACCGACATAGGTCGTGTAAAGATACATCGACGTTTCAATGGCCAGCAAACCGGCCAGAAACACTATTAAAAACAGAACTTTATTTTTGTACCCGGCCCTGTAAGGAGGTGTGGAATCAACCAGGGAAGTAAACAGCAGCAACAGGAGGGTGATAGCTACCATGAACTGAGGTATATATGTATCAAGCCAACCCAGCGTGGAAACGAAATTATTAAAAATGTTGGAACGCATATCAACAAAGTTCGTCCGGGCAACCAACCCCATATAAGCCGAAAGATTATGACTTATATAATTTAACTGTCCTGCAGGATCAATTACCTGGTTGACTGCGGACTGGGTCGCGTCGGATACCCTGACCGCTTCCTCACTGGCGAGTTTCCCGGCATCCCTGAAAAGATTACTGGTGGTTTGTTGCGCAAACAACAAATACAAAACAGGCAGCACGATCGCCGATGCCAATATAATATACCTGGGCCACCGCCCGACTTTGGCAGCTGGCAGCATAAGAAACAGAAGGCCGATAAGGAAATAGGGAGGCTTGCATAAGGCAAGAAGAATAGTGAGGCCCAGCAGCAACCCCAGGTTTTTAAGCCTGATTTTCTGAACAGAAAATGAATAATGAAGAAAAAGAGAAATCAGCAGGAACGAAAGCCCTATAGTAACAGCATCATACGAAAGTGAGGCAAGCTGGAATTCTGTCTTCGGCATTAATGCAAGTAAAAAAATCACCCATTTGAAAAAAGGAATTTTCCTGATGGCCAGGAAAATCAGGAATACTGCGAACAGCAGATTTATCAGACGACCCAGGTAAAGGATGTTCAGTGTGGAGAAGTTCAGCATGCGTCCTGCAGCCACTCCCAATGACTGGGGGATGTATGGAATAATATAATCCGGGCCTGAGCTGGGGGACTGGGCAGCGGGATCAGGTTTTATTGCTGAAAGACTGTCAATTTCACGCCGGCTGGTCTTCTCATCGGGATTAAACTTGAGACGGGAAAACACAGATTCAAGCTGGAAAATTGAAGAAGGGACGTATTTGTCTGAGGCTGCCGGATGCAATGCCGAAATTTCATATGCCCGGCAAAAATGGACGAGCTCGTCGGGAACCTGGAACGGTGGCGTGAGAAAGACAAGGATGAGGCCGAAGGGTACCGCTAAACACAGGTATGCAATCTCTGGTTTAATATTGATCCTGACAATAAAAGACAGGATACTTTCAAAGAAAATAAAAAGGCAGGCTGCAAGAATGATGAGGATCAGCCAGATTATTTTTATCAGCCATCCGTTCCGGGCCGTGTCTGATTCATAGACCTTCAAAAGTATACCCCCGGGGTATCCAAGGGCTTTGTTTTGTATTGAATTGACAGGGTTCTCATTTAAAAGAACTGAAATATAACATGGGCCAAGCTTACACTCCGGATTGATAAGTGGTGCTATAGAATTTGCCGTATCCCCGTTTGATGAGAAAAGACATATATACAACCTGTGGTCCTTACCGGGTCTCAGGCTCTTCCCGAAATTGAACTCCCTGTATTTCTCGCTTTTAACATCCCCAGATGCAAATTTTTCACGGTACAGCACCGTCAGTGCACTGTCGGTGAGGAGGAGGATGTTTTCATTTGTATTTTTCCTTTTGAAAGTTTTAAAACGGATCGCAACCCCATTGATAAATTCTTTAGTGGTGGTAATCTCCTGGATTGTCATCACCCCATTTACTATCTTTTTTGCTACCAGGGGCCTGGGATAAACAGAAACCTGTGTTGATTGAATTAAAATGGGATCCTGATGCTTTACGAGAATAAAACCTGACAATGCAGCGAGTACCAGTAAACCGATATATCTGAATATTTTCAGTTTCATTTCTCCCCTATTGATCCGATTTTCTAAACACAAGCAAATAGTTCTTCGATTTGCGATGATATGCCTGGGCTTCACCATCCCAGGCATATTGGGTTGCGGCAGGGAATAAGATGTCGGCAACTCCGGATATGTAATAATGATTATTCTGCAAATATGAGGTCATCCATTTTATCAAAGGCTCCTTCTCGCTCTTTTGCGCAAGCCAGGAAAAACCCGATGAAACGAAAACAACGAATTTAGGATGGTTTGCTTCAACTTCCTTCTCCATTTCATCCTGCATGGTCCGTGTGTATTTATGCGGAAATACCAGGTCGTACATGTAAATATAGCCGCTGGCTGCCTGTCTTCCGGAATAAAAATAGATCTCGGGTTCCGAACCAAATACGAACACCCTGTCACCGGGCTGGGAATTCGCACGTATATACCTGGCAACGGGGATGGCTTCTGTAAAAGGATTTTCGGCCAGCATCCTGCTGCACAGATCTTCCGGCCTATCATTAAAATAATAATCCTTACGTTCATTCAGGCCCGCGATGATAATGAAAATCATTACCAGCAGCGACACTATCCAAACCTGCTTAAAAGAGCCTTTAATTTTACGGCTGAGAAAATCCGGGAATATTCCGCATAAAATGGCTGTAACTGGCAGAACCGTGACAAAGTAATGGTTCCTGAAATAAAATCCGGGGATAACAGAGCAAACAGAAGCCAATAAAAGCAGCCATATATATAGTTTGTTCAGTTTGGCCGCTGGATGGAGATATAAGGTGCCAATTCCAAGGCCGGCAATAATCCATAGTACTGTAAAGGATGAATAAACGATTGGAAAATTTGCTGAAAAGGTCGAAAAAGCCTGGCTCAGAGGATATCTTGATGCATAAATCGCCGGATAGTTCATTGTCCAGAACCAGAACTTTGAAAATACCCCGGATGTATAAAGCAAAATAAAAACAGTGAGCAGAGGGATGAAAGACCCTATGATATAAATAGTGAAATAGCGGGATGCGGGATACAGGATGCGTGATGCAAGATGCGGGATACAAGGCTGTGCGGATGGGGCATGGTGTTGGGGCGTATCAGCAACCAGGGCGGGAGTAGTCAGAAGGTAACGGAAAACAATCATCAGTCCAGAGGAAAAAATAAAAAACACTCCAGATTGCTTCATAAGAAAGGCAAATCCCGTAAGCAGTCCTGATAATAAATAAAAGACCAGGCGTGAATTATCCAGGGCCTTAAGAAGGAACCAAAGGCCTGCAAGCATAAAAAAAGTGACGAAATGGGTGGCATGTGCTGCCTGGCCTGCGATGGCCGGACTCACCATTAACACCCCGAAGGAAAGCACAGCACAGGAAGCAACAAAACCCTTGAAAAGCTTCCTTGCCAGGAAAAATAAAAAAACCAAGGATCCGATATTTAAAAACAATAATCCAAGGCGGATTCCCTGAACGGTTTGTCCGAACACAGCCATGATCATGGCATAGGAATAATAAGTGCCGGGGAATTTCAGATTGTAGGCCAGTTTATAAGGTGGTATTCCCTGAAGAATAAGTTGCCCGAAATATGCATATTCCCCTTCATCCCGTTCCAACGGAAAGGATAACAGGCGGATTCTTATAAAGGAAACGATGATTATGGCAGCAACCAGAGTGAGGTATGCAATGGTATCCGGGAAATTGCAGTCATCAACCTGATCGTTTTTTTCGGAAGGTTTTTTCTTTGCTGCCATTAATTATACCAAATCAACATTCAAAAGTAATCAATCAAATTGATTTTATAATTGAAGCCTCATTTTGGAAATAAATCGCGGAACTAAATTCAGAGGGGGTGTCAGTTCTGCTGTATCGAATTGATATTCTGTATGGCAATGAGCTGATCGGTATTTATGCCGCCCTGGCGGAAATAGACATAAATGGTATAGATATGCGGGGTCTCCCAGTGGCTGCCTTCAACCAGGGATTCATCACCTGCTGATTTTCCTTTCCTCTGCATTACATAGATATAATTGTAGTAGCCCTGTTTGAGCAAAAGGTTTAAATAATAGGTATGGTTTTCCTTATCGAACTTAAGCCTGCTGTTTTCGTCCATCCTCCAGTCGGTAAGCGCCCCCATCAGGTAAAAATCACCATCGGTGAATTCAACAGGGAAAGGAAGGAAAAAATGGACCAGCGCATAATCCGACTCAACGTTGAAATTCGTCGCGTTCACCTCGTTCTTTATAAGGAACCTTCCGCCTATGTCTTTATCATATACGTAGTTCTTAAAAGTCCTGGGCTTATCCTCTAGCAGCCGCACCTGGGTGATCGTGTCGTAGTAGATCTTGTCGATCCTCTGGGTCTGGGATACAAGAGTCTTGATGTCAAAGTTACGGTAGGGACTCCCTCCGTAAAAAACGTTGTTTTCATCGTAACGGTAATCCAGTTCTTCTCCCCTGATAAACCTGGGATAAATATTTCGCAATGCATTATCCCAGCGGTCGTCCTGCTGAACCACAACCACCAGTTCACGCCTGGTATCCAGCGACTTGAAACCATTCAGCCGGATAACAAAATCAAGCTCCTGCTTCGACAGGTGATCGCCGGGTCTCGATCCCTGCTGAACACTGCCTTCGATGGTAACCGGTGAAGCTTCCACGACCATAAACCTCCTGGTGAAGAGAGGGTCTGCAGGATCATCAAGATACACGATCAAAAGATAATTCCCCGAGATCAGCGGTCTCAGATCGGGTGAAGGAAATACGGCAGTGTAATGAACATATCTTACCGATGTATTGATGGAATACTGGAAATCCCTGATGTTTTCTTCGGTATACCCGCTGATATACTCCAAAGGCCTTAGTCCGGATGATGTTGTCCAGTCCGATTCACAATGCCTGATGGTATATTTATAGCCCCTTGACTGCACATCCAGGTCGTCAAAATCAAGGGCCAGCTTTTCGGTTGAATTCAATTGTATAACGGGAGACGACAATTCAAACCCCTGCTTATAAAGCTGCACGGTTTTTATGCCTGGATCGTAGTTGATATTCTCATTAGGAAAATCAGCGGCAGCAGACGGGAACGCGCTAAATAACAAGAATAACCCAAAGAAAAAACCCGAGATTCGTATCATATGCAAAGGCGGTAAAAATCAATCGGCCAACTTTGCAAAATTACGATTTCTAATACTGATAATACTCGGGAATGTTAACCAAAAGTTTTTCCAGGGCCTTCACCTGCTCGTCGGAATTTTCATCGTGGATGAATTTCTCCCTGAAATTTGATTCGGAAAATAATTTTATCATCCATGGATTGGTTGCAACCGGGTCAATTCTGATTTTTTTGTAATTCGATTGCTTTGCCCAGTCGATAGCAACTTCAAGCATTTTTTTGCTCCATTTTAGTAAATCCTTTGAAGGTTTTACATAAAACTTCTTGATCTCGACCGTATTATAATCAACTTTACGAAGCCCTATACAACCTATACTCTGATTATCGGCTTTGAGCAAAAATCCCACCCCCTTTGGCATCTTATAAATTTCTTTCATGGAGGCTGATTCCCGAAGCAACTGCTGGTAGTCCATCTCGAAATCTATTGAGGTGGCATGCTCGATACAAAGTTCTCTCATATCTGAAAAATCCTTGTCCCTGACTACCGGAGTAATAACCCTGGAATTGTTTATCGTTGTTTCCATTGCAAATTTTTATACCATTAATACTATAGTTTGTAAGCTGATCTCTTCCTCCGGCCTATTAACAAAAAAAGACCAATCCGGAAAGAATCCGCATCTAAAGTATTGTAAGGTTGACGTAAGAGCAACCTGCAATAAGTAAGCGTAGTCAAAATATAAGTAAATGTGATTTTTTTGCCGGTTTTGTACCGGCATATCTTCAAACGGAAATCATGAAATTCCCTGAAAACCGGAAGAACTCTCCTTTGTTAAATTATCTGATATTTCTCAATTACAGCCCCCTGCGCCTGAACTCTGAGATCACGACCGCTGTGGCTACGGCAGCGTTCAGAGATTCGGCCTTGCCGTTATCGGTTGACCCGAAGGATGGGATGTACAGCCGCCCAGTTACAAAACATGAAAGGGGATCTGAAATACCATGGGCTTCGCTGCCGATAAGTATTATACCCTTGTTCTCCAGCTGAATTGAATAAATTGAATCCCCCTGCAGGAAAGTCCCGTAAACCGGCAGCCGTCCTTTGATGTTTTCAAGAAACCGGCTAAGGTCAGTATAAAATACGCTTACCCTTGCCACCGAGCCCATGCTGGCCTGCACTACCTTGGGGTTATAAAGCTCAACACAATTCTCGGAACAGATCACGTTCCTTATCCCGAACCAGTCGGCTATCCTCAGAAGTGTGCCCATATTTCCCGGATCGCTTATACCTTCAAGCATCACAGACAATTCCTCGAAAAGACCGGGGATATTTTGCTCAGGTGAACCGTAAGCGGCGCTATCCAGGCCTGCAACCATGCCAGGCGGGATTTTAACTATTGCAAGCACCGGACTGGGGCTTGAGAGGGAAGTGATCCTTTCCATATCAGCAGGATCGGCCTCGTATACAGGAATGTTTTTATGCCTGACGACGTCCAGGTTGCCGGTAATCCATTCACTGAGAGCATAAACCCCGGCTATCTCATAACTGCTTTTGATAAGATCAGTGACAAGAGTATTACCTTCTGCAATAAACTCTTTGTATTCATCCCTGTACTTTTTAATCTTCAGGGCATTGATATGTTTAACCTGGCTGTTTGAAAGCATACTATCTCGTGAACCGTGAACCGTGAACCGGATCACGCTTCACGCTTCACGGTTCACGGTTTATTCGGCAAATACTTCAAACTTGATCTCAACCTGGAGATCCTTATGCAGGGTAACCTTGGCCTTGTAAATTCCAAGTTCCTTGATATGTTCATGATCCACGTGGATCTTGCGGCGGTCAACCTCGAAATTGAACTGGTCTTTAAGAGCCTGTGCTACCTGGAGGGCATTCACCGATCCGAAGATCTTCCCTGTATCAGCAGCCTTGGCGCCGATTTTGACAGTTAAATTTCCAAGAGCCTTGGCAAGTTCTTCGGCACTCTTGAAGATCTTCTGTTCCTTATGAGCCCTCTGCTTCATTGTCTCGGCAAGAATCTTTTTATTGGTTTCGGTTGCATTGATTGCAAGCCCCTGGGGGATCAAAAAATTACGTGCGTAACCGGGTTTTACATTCACCATGTCGTTCGCATATCCCAGATTGGGAACATCCTGTTTCAAAATAACTTCCATCGTTCTTCCCTCCTATTTTAACATGTCTGCAACATAAGGTAATAAAGCCAGGTGGCGGGCGCGTTTCACAGCCTGGGCCACTTTCCTCTGGTATTTAGTAGAGGTTCCTGTTATTCGACGTGGAAGGAGTTTCCCCTGCTCGTTAATAAATTTCATCAGAAAGTCTGCATCCTTGTAATCGATATACTTGATACCGCTCTTCTTGAAACGGCAGTATTTCTTCTTTTTAGTATCTACCGCGATCGGGGTGAGATACTTTATTTCGCCTTGTTGTTGTGTAGCCATTTGAACTGATTTTTTTAATTATTCCTGAACTTCTTTTTCCTTCTTCTTGTCTCTCGATTTTGCACGTTTCTTCTCGTTGTAAGCAAGTGAATGCTTGTCGAGAACGGTCGTCAGAAAGCGAAGGATGCGTTCATCACGTTTATAGGTTACTTCCCATTCCTTGATGACGGAGGTTTCGGCTTTGAACTCAATCAAATGGTAAAACCCTGTGCTCTTCTTCTGAATGGGATAGGCGAGCTTTTTCAATCCCCAATGTTCCTCGTGAACGATCTCGGCCTTTTTACTGACGAGGAACTTCTGATACTTTTCTACCGTTTCCTTCATCTGTTCTTCAGATAAAACGGGAGTCATAATGAAAACGGTTTCGTACTGATGTAACATTTCTCGTTGTTTTTTTTAATGAATTTATTGGTTTTATAAAACGGGCTGCAAAATTACAAAGAAGAATGGAAATTACCAAACAGTCTGGAATTTAAATGTCTATCTTTGAAAACCTTTAAGCAGTAAACCCTGACCATGCCCGCCTCCAGCCAGGAAACAAAGCTGAAACCAAGGAGAGCCGTGAGTTCTTCACAGGCCGCTTACATCCTCATTATCATAGCAGTTATTGCATTGTTCGCCTGTACGAGGTTCCTTTCCGGCGATGGCAAAGGCTGGCGAAGCATAATCTCAAGCGACGGCACAGGGTATTACGCTTACCTGCCTTCCCTGGTCATATACGGCGACACCTCCTGGGAAAAATTTACTGTAGCCGAACGCAAGGCTTACGGCCGGCCCGATTACAATCCCAAGTACCTGGCCCTGGTCAACGGCCGCCTGGTCAACAAATATTTTTCGGGAGAGTCAATCCTGCTTCTGCCGTTCTTCCTTGTTGCATTGCTTTTCTCATGGATCAGCGGCTCAGAAGTCGACGGCCTCAGCTTCTGGTTCCAGTGCTTTATCGGCATCGGCTCATTATTCTACCTCCTGGCCGGGCTGCATTACCTGAAAAAAATACTGAAAACTTTCAGCTTCAGCGCTGATGTCACAGCTTTCGCAATGATTGCCGTTTTTGCCGGCACCAACCTGTTTTATTATGCCCTTGGACAGCCTTCAATGTCGCATGTCTATTCATTTTTTGCAATTAATGCCTTCACCTGGTCCATCATAAAATTCAACACCTCTCCCTCCAACCGCCTGAGGATACTGAGCGGGATCTTCCTTGCCATCATCATTCTGCTCAGGCCGACGAATGCCCTGGTCGTGCTTATTGTCCCGCTGTTTCTCAGCGCCGCTCCGCTATCCGCATTCATTAAACAAATGATCAACCTGAAACATCCGGGCTTTATCATTTCCTTTATCCTGATACTGGCAGTCCAACCGCTTCTGTGGCATCTTCAAACCGGCCGCTGGCTTATCATGTCATACCCCGACGAAGGTTTCTACTTCCTCAGGCCCCGCATCGCCGATTTTCTTTTTTCCTTCCGCAGAGGGTGGTTTATTTATACCCCGCTTATGCTGCTGATACTGCCGGGGATATTTCTCCTGCCCGGGAAAAAACGCAAGAACCTTTCAGCCTTCTTCCTGTTCTTTGCTCTCCTGATATACCTCAGCTCCTCCTGGTGGTGCTGGTATTACGCCGACGGTTTCGGCCAGCGTTCCATAATCGATTTTTACGGGCTTTTTGCAGTGCTTATTGCAGCCCCGCTAAGCCGAATGGAAGGAGGCAGGATGCGGCTCTTTGGCATTGTCTTCGCTTTTGCCTGCATCTGCCTTAATCTTTTCCAGACCTGGCAATACAGAATGAATTACATCAGCCCCGACAACATGAACAGGGTAAAGTATTTTCATGTTTTTTTAAGGACTGCCGATGAGTACCGAAACTGTCTCGGAGGTTGTACCGAAGAGCCTTTCTATAAATCGGATCTCAGGCATCCCCTGGCACGCTTTCTCACTGGTTTTGAAAAACTGCAACCCTACTGGATGAACTGTGAATCGCGGATCGTGAGCCGTGACTCGCGAATCGTGAACCGTGATCCGGGAGCAGGAGTCAACGCTGTATTCCTGTTCACGAATAACATGGAATTCGGGCCGGGGATTGCCATACCTTACGACAGCCTGCGCAAAGAACCTTCCCCGCTTTATTGTGACGTCAGCATGAAGGTTTACGACAGCATACCTGCCGCTTCGAACCAGGCCATGCTTGTGTTTGCTGTCGACAGCCTGAACCGTTCATACAATTATTACAATGCGGTTCGCCTTAATGATATTCCATTATCAGGTTGCGGCTCCTGGAGATCAATTCATTATTCCCTTAACCTTCCCAAGATCATCAACCCCAAAGCCATCCTTAAGATCTACCTCTGGAACCCCGCGAAAGGGATATTCATGGTGGATGATGTGGAGATAAGAATATTTGGGAGGGAATAAAAGGATGCGGGATGCGGGATGCAAAGAGTTTATTTCGCTACTTCGCTATTTCGCCACTTCCCCACTTAATAAGGCAACTGCATAAGCCGAAAGGCCTTCTTCCCTCCCGATGAAACCCAGATTCTCGCTGGTTTTGGCTTTCACATTGATACGCCCGGGCTCTGTTTCGAGTGCGGCTGCAAGGGATGTGATCATGGATGGTATGAATGCTGCAACTTTGGGTTGCTGGAGTACAAGTGTGCAATCCAAATTCCCTATCGAAAAACCTTTCTCAGTGATCAATACCAGGGTTTTCTTAAGCAGGATAAGGCTGTCAATACCCTTGTATTCGGAGGAGGTGTCGGGAAACTGCTGCCCTATGTCGGGAAGACCTGCAGCTCCAAGAAGTGAATCAATGATTGCGTGGATGAGGACATCTGCATCGGAATGGCCGGCTGCGCCTTTTGAATGCTCAATGTTCACACCTCCCAGCCTGAGCGGGAGCCCAGGCTCAAGCCTGTGTGTGTCAAATCCAAAACCTATCCGGAACATTGAACAGCATTTCTATTTCGCTTTTCGCCTTTCGCTTTTCGCTTTTTTATTGTGTTGTTTCCTGGGTGTTCTTCCCGCCCTTCTTCTGTGTATCAAAATTGAAAAGCAAGGTAAACTGCAGGGTGTTCTGCAGGGGATTGTTGTTCTTAACCGGTATGAGATACGAGAAATCAAGTCCGAAGATATTATACCTCAAACCTGCACCAAGCGTAAAGAACTGCCGGTTCCCTTTATATTTCGATTCATAAAAATAACCGCAACGGATAGAAAAGAGTTTATTATACCAGTATTCAGCGGCTGCTGAAACAGTAATTTCCTGCAGCTCTTCCTTGAAACCGTAAGGTGCATCATAGAAGGACTGGAAAATCCCTGCAATTGAAGACACATTGTTGTTTTTCCCGGCAATGATGACATATTGCCCGTTAACGCTGTCATAAACAGGAGGTGTAGGAACAAGAAGTTTATTGAGGTCAAAGGCGAAGCCGATAGTGTTATAGTCGTCGATACTCAGGGTAAAAGAAGGACCGAGCCTCAGGTTCGTCGGGATAAAATTACTCATGGTGGAGGAGCTGCTGTAGGAAATTTTTGCTCCTATATTCGATATGTCTAACCCGAAAGCAATGGTAGCACCACTCGTTCCCTTAATTTCCATCGGGTGACGATAATAGAAAGCAATATCTGCGGCTACTGAATAACCAGGGCTTACACTTGCATCATAGGCATTATAACCCGGGATGAGATTTGAATAAATAAACCTGGCAGCGACGGCTCCGGAGATCTCTTTTGAAAATTTCCTTGAATAGGTGGCATCAACAGCAAGTTCATTGGGTTTATAGTTCCCGAGGCTCTTGCCCTGGTCATCGGTGTATTCGATCTCTCCCATAGAGAAGAACCTTAACGACATTGCAATGGCCTGTTTATCGCCTATCTTGCCATAGCCGTATAATGAGGCCAAACCGATATCATTTACCAGTCCCCTTAACCAGGGAACATATCCTACGCCTATGCCGATGGTCTTTTCGCAGAATGCATATTTTGCCGGGTTCCAGAACATTGAATACTCATCAGGAGATGTGGCAGCACCAACGTTTCCCATCCCGCCGGCCCTTGCATCAGGCGCAATGGTCAAAAACGGTACGGAGGTTGATATTACTCTTGAACCATCAGTGGGTTCGGGGGGTAAAGTCTGTGCAATGACATTCGATAATGAAAAAGTCAAAACCAACGCTATGACCAGTCTGTTCTTAATCTGTCGCATTCCTAATTGATTATATGTATTTACTAAAACGGGTTGCAAAAATAACGAATTTACGCAGTCTATATTGCCCGGCCAGGGAAAATTAGAGGTTATCCATCAAACTCAGTGCAATATAACGATCTTTCCTGAAGTGTTTTCAAAGCTTCCGTTTGACCCGCTGAATTTAACAGTAAACGGGTATATCCCGCTGATCAGTTTGCTCCCGCTGCCGTCGGTCAGATCCCAGTCAATAATAACGGGTCCCTGCACTGATTCAGGGTAGCTTGCTGTAAATGACTTCAGTTTTATTCCATATAAATTAAAAATATCAATGGCCACGCTGAAACCGCCGGGAGTATTCACAGGGCTGAACGAAAAGTGTGTGATGGTTTTCGCAGGATTGGGATAGCAGAAAACATTCTGAATACTGATGGGAGATTCTCCTGAAACGAGGAAATAAATTTCCTGTTCGGTAGAATTATCATACAGGTCAAAAGCCCTGACTGTCAGTTTATGCTGGCCCGATTTCAACCCGGTGAACTGATAGCTTAAAGAACCGCGGGTATAACTTCCCAGCAGGGGGTCATAATAGTCATTAAGGTTGACAACATGGGCCCAGTCGTCATCGAGAACGCCCACGATATCATGTCCTATACCAAACCCAACTGCATTTACCCCTGAAGTATCAAAAAGATCGGCGATCAGCAATGGGTTGCTGCTTGTAGTGCCTCCCGATACAAAATTCCTTGAATCCATGAAAAGGGCAATGGAAGGCCCGTTGGTTTCAGGTATGACCGAAGGATCCTTTCCTCCGAAAATGGCATTCTTTGTATAACCATTTGCATCCTCCCTGCCGTTTTCGGCATAATAACTGATCTTCCCGCTTCCGAAACTGAGCCCCAGGCTTTTGGGAACCGTGAATGAAAAACTGAAATGCCCGTTTGTCACAGGAACTTTAACGCGGTTCATCAGGTGGTCCTGGAGCAGGAACTTACGGGGAAAACTTCCGTTATATTGTCCGTATGTATTCCCCAGGGTACTGTATATGACAGGTTTATCATACATTTTGGCTGTCATGACCCCGGTGAAGTCGTTAAGCGGATTACCCAGGTAGTCCTGTACATTGCCGGTGACAGTGAGGGTTGACATCCCATAGGCGGTATCAGGCTGGCTGGCAGGCTCCCCGTTAATCGTCGCAGTTACAACATTATTGTTTGGAAAGCCCATTTCAAGTGCCGGGTCGCCAAGCAGAACAAAATTTTTCAGCAGGCTGTTGTTGTTGGTATTGTTCTTCGACAGCATAAGGAGTTCACCCATCCTGATATACTTTCCGTCGCGCCGGTCCATCATATGACGAAAGAAACTCGTGTCAAGCGACTGGTTTGTCCCGGCGAAAGTAGTCCGGGTGGTTGAAAACATTGCAATGCCACCGCCTCCGGCACGGGCGATGATCTGCTCTCCAGCAGAAAAATGCTCAGGATTATCGAACCTGCTGAATTCACAGGTGGCTGTCATGAACACCGAAAGCTTATCGTTGTTGTCCCAACCATTGATATCCGCCATAGTCAGTACCTGACGGTTGCTCCAGCCCGTCTCGCCCCCGTGACCAATGTAGTTGATAAGCATGGTTCCTTTTTCCACTGCGGCGTTTAATGCTTTATTTGCTTCAGGGAAACGGTTGCCTGCCGGGATGGTCACCATCGGGTAAGCATCAAAATATATTTTATTGATATTGATAACAGGATATTTATTTGCTGTAATAGTATAAATCTCTTCTGAATTATCCACGAAGTAATTCCTGTCTCCCTCATCACAGGCCAGTGCCACATTATTTCTCCATTCCGAGTAAACCGTATCGTTGAAAGTACAATAATGAATGATCTTGTCAACCACATTTTTTGCCTGTTCCGGGGTGTTGACTGGGAATCTGCCTATCCCGATATCGATTGATCCCGATGCATCATATCCTTCGGAAGGTCCCATAATACCGAAGAAATCATCGGTAACGAATGAGGCAGTAGTCGACAGTGATTCATACGATTCAAAGGTTGTGATAAAATTATTATTGTTGGGCATCCTGTCCTTCGGATCAAACGAACCATCACCAAAAAGCAGCAGATACCTTGGCTGGGTTGAGCCCTGCCCCCTGTCATACAACATTTTCACAAAATCCCTGATCCCTCCCGGGTCGGGCTGACCGCAGGAAAATTCATTAAATATCTGGTTTACCGGCACGATCAGCGCATCAATATTATCATGACTCAGGTGAAATGCCGCCAACCTCTGGGCTTCTCCTTTAAAAACTTCAGGCGTAACGATGATCATTGCCTTGGGTTGGAGGGAATGAAGGTTCTGGTTTGCAACGAGGCCGGCAAAACTCACGGTATCATAATGTGATCCGTCAAAGGCAAAGAAAGTATGCAGTGAATCTGTTTTTAACCTGAACTTTAAAATACTGTCAGCTGCTATAGAGGTCCTGAGCTGGTATATGTTATGCATGTCGGTAATATCCCATACCGTGATACCTTTCCTGGCTTTCTTCATCCTGAATTCAGTTACAGAACCTGCAACCTTTGATGCGAGGTCGCGAAAAGTAAACTCGGGGCCAAGCCAGTATAGTTCCCTTGAAACCTGTAATTCCAGAAAATCAAGCCAGGCTGTTGAAGGGTCTGTAGGCGCATTGTATTCAAGAGTGATAATGAATTTAGAGAGACAATAAAAGAAATCGGTTTTGTCGCCACCGCCTGAGTCGGCATAGTTACCCTGCTGATCAAGTGTCACGGCAGTAAATGAGATGCTGTCGAGCCTTAGCTTGTCCTGGTAAATACGCAACTTGCTGATAACGTCAGACCGGCCTATCACACTGGTTTTCAATCTGGCCGGAGTGGTGCTGTCGATATAAGGAAAAGAAAGATTAAAAATCTTTTTGGGGTTAATTTTAGTTAGTTGCTCACCGAACCAGCGTTTACCCGACATTATGACATTCACTGTATCCAGCTCATGTACAAACAGATCGTCCCAGCGGGTAGAAGTCCTTGTGAACGAAGAATCCGCAGCGGGCTGGTAAGTCACCCTTTTCCCGGTTCCAAGATCAAATGTCATATAATAATACGTGACGTCGGAATAAAGGTTCCTGATATGATTCATCACGTTTGCCCCGCTGCCCCGTTTCCAGCTGTCGGGTCCCTCGCCGTAAAAAAATATATAATCCGGGGAATCAAATTTACCGTCACCTCCGTCATTCACAAGAATTGAAATTTCCCTGAGGTCGTCAATCCTTGCCGGGGCATTCGATTCAGGCACCATGCCGCTGCCGTTTGAAAAAATCCTGATATCGGCTGTATTGATCTTGCCGGGGTCTATCCCCATTTTTACAAGGTCATGATATGAGATCCTGTACAACCCGTTATTTCTTACCTTGAATTTATACCAGGTCCCGTTTGATAAAACAGAGGTTTGGGCCGGGCCGTTGCCTGCCATGAGGACCCAGGGTGCAAAAAGGAAAAGAAAAAGGAAAAGTAAACGGTAATGAAATCTCATGGCTGTCCTCTTAAAGTCTAACGAATATAAACAAGTTTCGCCGATTTCTTTACTGTGGAACCGTCGGGCAGGGCGACATTCAACCTGTAAACATATACCCCTGCTCCCAGCATCATGCCGTCATCGGACCGTCCGTCCCAGGTGAATGGCTCAACCCTGTAACCACCAGAATACATGGTGGTTTTGAAGGTCTTTTCAAGTACCCCGTAAATCGAATATATCTTTATCTCGATATCCAGGTTATTGTCGGTCTGGTTGGTCTGGAACGAAAATATAGTGTGGTCGTGGAAAGGATTGGGATAGTTCATGACCTGGTCAAGGGCAAAGGATGCAGTGGAAGAAACCCGAAAATCGATGCCTGCCTCGGTTGAATTGTTATATACATCCCATATTTTCAAATCCAGGTGATGCTGGCCGTCGGCAAGTTTGAACAGGGGATATTGTATCACCCCGCTCGCATAAGTATCGAGGCCGGTCACGTAATAATCGTTCAGGATCATCGGATTCTTGGTATCATTATCAAGGATTGCAGTGATATCGTGGCCTATTCCGTTCCCGACCGTGTTTATCCCCGATTCGTCCGTGACATCCGCAAGCAGCACCGGGCTCTGGTTACATATTCCCCCGTTGATAAAGTTCCTGTCGTTCATAAATAATTTAACCGAAGGGCCCGAAGTGTCGGGTATGCTGTTATTGTCGTAGCCTCCAACGATGAGATCTTCATCGTACCCGTTTGCATCAATACCCGTTGCGCTGGCATAATAGCTTATCCTGCCAATACCATATTTGTAGTCTATGTCTTTAGGCACAATAAAGGTAAAGGAGAACCTGCCGTTGCTTATATTTGATTTGCCGCTGTATACAATGTTTTTTCTCAGGTAGAAAGGGAATGGCGGCGCCAGCTGGTCATTTGCTTTTGTGATGATCAGTGATTTTTTATCATAAATAGTCGGCAAAACGGTACCGTTGAAATCAACTGCCAGGTTGCTGCCGTTCCTCACTTCTCCTTCAACAGTCACTTGGGTAAGGGCTTTCAGAGTATCATTCTCAGCCTGGGGAGTCCCAGTTTTGATCGAGGTGGTTACCACATTAAGACGGGGATATGCAATCATAAGGGCAGGATCGCCCAAAAGAACAAACTTCCTTGTATTGGGGTCATTATCAGTCTTTGAAAGCCTGATCAGATCACCCATGCGGTGGTATTCCCCGTTTTCTTTTTCGAAAAGATGGCTGTAAAAATTTGATGTAAGCGACAGATTGCCTCCTGCAAAAGTGGCTCTTGTCGTAGTGAAAAGAGCAATGCCGCCTCCTTTTGGATTGAGAAAGACATACTCGCCCGCAGAAATCACCGCCGGGTCGTCCATCCTGCTGAATTCGCAGGTAGCTGTAACGAAAACCGGGAGTTTATTATAGTTGGTCCAGTTCTGGATGTCGGGTACTTCCAGAACACGTTCATGCGCCCAGCCAAGTTCCCCTCCGTGGCCTACATAATTGATCACCATCGTTCCCTTGGCAATGCGTTTGTTAATTGCATCATTCACTTCAGGGTACCTTGCCCCGCCCGGCGTTGAAACCTGGGTGTATGCATCAAGGTATATCTTGTCTACATTATAGTTTGGATCAATCATGCTGGCAAGGGTCTCCGAATCCTGCATGAAAGTGTCTCCTCCACCATTGTCCTGGTCGTCGGCAACAAAAGTTATCATATTCCTCCAGTCCGACTGAACAGAATCGGAATTGCTGGAATAATGTATGATCTTGTCAACAGCATTGGAAGCGTCCTGTGAAGTCCTTACCGGGAACCTTCCGATGCCGACAAAAACAGAATCCGTCGCCCTTCCTCCCTTGATCAGTCCGTAGTAATCGTCAGAAACAAATGAGCTGATCGGATTAAGGGACTCAGTTGACTGGTAAGAGGGGATAAAATTAGTATTGTTCGGCACCCGGTTTTTATAATCATAGGATGCATCTCCAAGCAAAAGCAGGTATTTTAATTTATGCCCGCTTGAAGTCCTGTTATACAGCATCTTCATGAAATCGCGTATAGCCGAGATATCCTGAACCCCTGAAGAGAATTCATTGTATACCTTATCGGGGGTTGTCACAAACACGTTAAGCCCCGAATTGTTCCGGTGGAACTCTGCAAGCCGTTCAGCCTCTCCTGTAAAATCAGGATGTGTTATCATCACATAATCAATATTTGAGAGGTTATGCAGGTTCTGGTTGCCGACAGTTCCGTTAAAGGCAGGAGTTCCAAATGAACTGCCGTCAAAGGTAATGAACTCCCTTAACGAATCAGTCATCATCCTGATTGAATAAACCGACCCGTTTAATTGAGTTTCCAGGTTCCTTGCATTATAGGGCTGGGTCACATCCCAAACAGTAAGGGCCTCACCCTGGGTGGTTATCTGAAACTCGCTTATCCAGTTGCTCTTCCATGAGGAAGCATTCCTGAAATTCATCTGGCTGCCGCTCATGACAAGGAAGCGCTTGGCATTAAGTTCAAAATAATTCAGGTAGCCTACAGCACCTGAGACCATAGGACGGTATTCCAGGTTAATGTTCATGGTCTCGCCCGGGGAGGTATATGGTTTGCTGACCGTCCCTGAATGGGCATAATAATCTTCAAACGTGGTGGTAACCGGGTCGATCGAAAGCGTGGCCAACAGGTTCCCATCTACATTGAGCTTGAAATACGAAGCAACGTCTATCGACCTGGAAGCCGCATTCAGAATTATGGTTACCGGAGTTTGTGTATCCAGGTGGGGAAATGTAAAGGAATAATTCCTCGAACCTGTCATTTCAAAAATCTCCTTGTCATACCATACCCTGCCCGAACTTATAAGGTTGATTCCGTCCCTGTCGTAGGTTGTATAATCATTAAAACTGGTATACACCTGGTTGGCTGGTGCATGAACGAATGCCTGGGTTTGTATGCGTTTGCCCTCGCCCAGGTCGCAAGTCAGGAAATAGCAGGTAACATCGGAATAAATATTTCGCTGGTGATGGAAATTATTGTCAGCCTTGTTGAATTTCCAGCGGTCGGGCCCGCTGCCATAAAAGAGAATGTAATCTCCTTCATTGAACTGAGTGTTCGCCTGCCCGGAAACAAAAATTGGATTCTCAATCAGGTCATCAATCCGGGCACTGTCGTTCGATTCGGAGAGCATGCCTCCTCCGTTCCCGTATATCCTGATATTTTTAGGATTGATGGTGCTAACAGGAACACCCGCGTTTTTAAGGTCGGTGTAGGTGAGCCGGTAAACTCCGTCGGAAGGAATTGAGAATTTATACCAGTTCCCCGACGAAAGCACGGAATTTGATGTGAAATCCGTCTGCGCCAGGCCTTTTTTGGCCGGGTTAAAGAGAATCAATGCCAGGGTCAATAAGAAAAGCTTTGGGTGAAAAAACCGTTTAATCATTAGTTGCGCTTTACTGTCTTATATATATGACCACAATTTATCCAAAAGGGTTTGCTCCGGATAAAAATATTTTTGAATACGAAATGTAGCAGTTTAAACGTTTTATTCTATCTAATATTGTAGCATGAATAGGATACGTCAGGGGATTTTTTCCTAAATTTGCATCCGGCCGGGCGTTTCCGCAGAAAACAGAAATTGTGAAACTAAGATCAGGTTTTGTCGTTGTTTTTCTTTTTATCTGTATCTGGACTTCATTTGCCCAGGATCCTGAATTTTCACAATTCTATGCGAATCCCCTGTACCTTAATCCCGCTCTTACCGGGGCGACCATCTGTCCCAGGATCATAGGCAATTACAGGAACCAGTGGCCGGGGCTTGGAAAGGCTTACAGCACCTATAATTTTTCATACGACCAGTACCTTGGGATCTTCCACGGCGGGCTCGGGCTTCTTGTCACTGCCGACCGTGCCGGCGGAGGCAGCCTCAACACCACAACCATAGGATTGTCGTACGCGTATAAATTCAATATTACAGAAAAGCTCGATGCCAGCCTGGCTGTCAGGGGATCCTATTACCAGAGGAGGATAGTATGGGAAAATTTTGTATTTGAAGACCAGATTGACCCCAGGAGCGGAGATGTGATAAGGCCAACCAACGAGAAAGCACCCGACAACCCCTCCATCTCAGCCGTTGATTTCTCTGCCGGAGCATTTCTTAACTGGGACGGAATTGCATACGCAGGTTTTTCAGCCGATCACCTTACACAGCCAAAAAACGGCTTCTATAATGACAATGTCTCACACCTATATATTAAATACACCGCTCATGCAGGAAGCGTGATCAATCTTAAACAGGGTGCAATCAATGATGAGGAAAGGGAATTTTCGATTTCCCCCAATGTCCTATACCAGCAGCAGGGTGGTTTTCACCAGCTTAATATAGGGGCATACCTGACCGTAGACCCCCTGGTATGCGGGTTATGGTTCCGCCATAACTTTGAAAATGCGGATGCGGTGATCATTCTTGCGGGTATCCACTTTAAAAACCTCAGGGTGGGTTACAGCTATGACCTGAACGTATCGCGCTTATTCTCAGTGTCGGGCGGGGCTCACGAAGTTTCTGCCTCCTGGCAATTCCCCTGCATTGAAAGAAAAAGAAAGATTAGGGCAATAAAATGCCCAAGATTTTAGTTATATAATATATATTTGCAAAAATTTTCGCGGATGAAAGTTCAAAAATGGTTTCATGTAAGCGCTA
>JBAXBP010000030.1:0-28987 GCA_037141915.1 Bacteroidota bacterium
CAAGCTTTCTACTGCCGAAAGGATGAAGCTGAAAAAATATGTCAGGAACAATGAGGAAAAAGTGAGGGGTTTCATACAGAACATCTGGCTGGATTCGGAGACGTTCAAGATCGTTGAAGCCGATGTAAAGGAAATTTCCAACGACAAGATCAAGCTTGAAGCCAGTTACGGTGATTTTGAGAATATCGACGGACAGCTTTTTCCAAAGGCGCTGGATGTGACTATCTGGGCGACAAATACCATAAAAGTCAAAGCTGCTTTTTCGAAGATAAGCGTGGATGTACCCCTGCAGTTCCCGTTCAGGATACCGTCGGGTTACGTGCAGGTAAAATAGACTTTTCATACTGCGGATGAGGACCAGGAGCTTTTACGGAATTTCAGCGTTCATCGGCTTGCAACTGATCCTTGTACTTGTTATCTCCCTGTCTGCTTTCGGGCAGAGTGAAAAAGAAAAGCTGCAGAAGACCAAAAGACAGCTCGAAGACGAGATCAGGTACACCAATGACCTTCTTGAAAAGACCAAGCAGTCGAAACAGGTGTCGGTTGAAAAACTGAAGCTCCTGAACCAGAGGATCCGGACCCGCGAAGCCCTGATTGCCACCATCAACAAGGAACTTTCCCAGATCGACATGAACATACAGGTTGAGAATGTTGAGCTCGACCGTATGTCGAAACAGCTCAAAGCCCTTAAGGACGATTATTCAAGAATGGTATACAACGCATACCGCACCATGAACGGGCGCAACAAGCTGATGTTCATTTTTTCGGCGAAAGATTTCAACCAGGCGTGGCAGCGTATCAGGTATTACCAGCAGTACTCTGCATACCGGCGCAGGCAGGCCGAAAGGATAGAGAACACGACAGAAGTCATCCACAGTCAAAGAAAGGACATGGAAGACAAGAAGCAGGAGAAGCTTGCACTTTTTGAGACCCAGCAGAAGGAAAAAGTGAAGCTTGATCTTGAGAAACAGGAAAAGGCAAAAACGGTGAGGGAGCTGTCGAGTAAGGAAAAGCAGCTTATGGCTACTCTGAGAACGAAGCAGCAGGCCGCCGAGAGGCTGCAGTACGAGATCGAAAAGCTGATCTCCAACGAGATCAGGGCATCCGAAGAAAGAATGCACAAAACCGGGGTAAGTGAGAAAAAATCCACGGGCCACATAGTCTCTGGTCCTGCAACTTACGAGATGACGCCCCGGGAGAAGGAACTTTCAAGTTCCTTTGCGCTGAACCGGGGGAGGCTGCCCTGGCCCTGCGACAAGGGGTTTATCTCGGGAACTTTCGGGGAGCATCCTCATCCTGTTCTTGAGAGGGTTAAAGTTAAGAATAACGGGGTGGACATCACCACCGAGCCGAATTCACAGGTAAAAGCCGTATTTAACGGGAGGGTGAGCAAGGTGATGTCGTTCCCCAACCTGAACAATGTAGTCATTGTAAGGCATGGAGAATATCTCACAGTGTATTCCAACCTCGATGTGGTGAGTGTAAAGGAAGGCCAGGAAGTGACCACTCGCCAGGCCATCGGGAAAATTCATTACAACACCGACGAACAAAAGACCGAACTGCATTTTGAGATCTGGAAGGGTAAACTGATCCAGAACCCTGAATCCTGGCTTGCGGGCCGATAAACGATAGGTATCATGCATCATATAGGTGAATTTGCCGCACTGCTTACCGCTTTCTTCTGGACTGTGACTGCGCTCACATTTGAAGCCGCAAGCCATAAGATAGGGTCTATGGTTGTGAATATCCTGAGGCTGATCATCGGTTTTATCTTTTTATCGGCTTTTTGTTTTTTTTACCGCGGATCTCTTTTTCCTGTCGGGGCCACCTGGCAGAACTGGCTCTGGCTTTCACTGTCGGGACTCATTGGGTTTACCTTCGGAGACCTTTGTCTTTTCCAGTCATTCGTGCTGATCGGTGCAAGAGTGTCGATGCTTATCATGGCTCTTGCACCCCCTATGACCGCCTTTTTCGCATGGATGGTGCTGGGTGAAAAGCTCAGCCTCCTCAGCTGGATCGGGATGGCTGTAACAATGAACGGCATTGCCCTGGTCGTACTTCGCAAAACCGGTACCGGTGAAAAGAGCAATATGTTCGATATTTTCAAATTCTCTTACCCTTTATGGGGGCTGATGCTTGCTTTCGGAGGGGCGCTCGGGCAGGCCGCAGGACTGGTCCTGAGTAAAGTGGGAATGCAGGGATATGATACTTTTGCCTCGACCCAGATCAGGGTGATGGCCGGAACAGCCGGGTTTGCAGTGATCTACTCGTTCATGGGCAAATGGAAGGACGTGTTCAGGGGCGCCACAAAGCTTAAACCAATGGTGCTGTTATCAGTGGGAGCGTTTTTCGGCCCTTTTCTCGGTGTTTCATTTTCTCTCCTTGCCATCAGGTATGCCGATACGGGAATAGCATCAACCATCATGTCCATTGTGCCTGTACTGATCATTGCTCCATCGATGGTACTGTATAAAGAAAAGATCACCTTAAAAGAAGTCATTGGGGCTTTACTCGCAGTTGGAGGAGTTGCGATTTTCTTTTTATAATTGCAGTGGAAATGGGAACAACAAACATTAACGGCAATCAAACGCACAACCCGGGATTCAGGTTTTATCTCGGGGCTTCAATCATTTTTTTGTCTTTTTTCATGGTCCCTACCGGGCTGCTGGTGACCCACCAGATGCATCCGCATGTCGTCAAAGCCCTTGTACTGGGATTTTTCTGGGTCAATGGCCCGCTCTGGAAAGTCATCGGCATAGCCGTAATGGGCAAGGTATCGTATTATTATATCATCGAGCACCTGAGGATACATTATAATAAAATAATCAAACCCAAGCCGGTGGGAAGAATAAGGTATAATATCGGACTGTTAATGTTTACTCTGCCTTTTATACCATCTTACGTAATGGCTTATGCCCCGCATCTGCTCCCCGAGATTGCCTCATGGAGGACATACTTCAACATTTTCTTTGACCTGGTGTTCCTCTCCAGCCTGTTTGTCCTGGGCGGAGATTTCTGGGATAAACTCAGGGCATTGTTCAACTATTCGGCAAAAGCACACTTCCCTGATGAATCTTCCCCGGATGACGAGGAAGATTCAAGGGCAAGGGATATGATGTAAGTGGATGCTGCCTTACTGCAGGACTATTTTCTTTGTCTGCACTCCCGAATCACTGCTGATCCTTAAAATGTAAACTCCGGCTGCCATCCGGCTCCCGGCTGCATTGTTGCCATCCCATACGATGGTATAAGCTTCTGGTTTCAATTCCTGGTCTATCAGCGTTTTACAAACCAAACCATTGATGTCAAGGACCTGTATGGTAACGTGCTGTTGTATGCCCACTGTGAATTTTAAGGTGGCTTTCTGTTTTACAGGATTGGGATAAACCGCTCCGAGGCTTAAAGGTGCAGCCGGGTTAGCCGGGTTATCGTTGATCCCCACATTAAGGGGGCCAAGAGTACCGTTGGTTTTAATATTCTGGGCGTAGATATCTCCCGCATCGCTGCGCTTATCCTCCCAGGTGGCGATGATCTGTTTGTTATTATAGGGTCCGACATTCAGGAAAGACTTAAAGGTAAGGACGGATGACATAGGGACCGTATGATTTGACCAGAGATAATTACCTGCGGTATCGACTTTCATTGCCCAATAGGTGCTGTTGCTGCCCGATGAATAAAGAACGATTGCAGCACTGTCGGTTGACCTGCCATTGATGAACTGTATATTCTGGCCTGTCATCGGGATGTAACTTTTCCCGTTGGCTCCCCATTTGATGTTCCCGCTAAGGTCAAGCTTCTGGGCATACAATCCCGAATTGTTCTGGTTCATGTCTTCTTCCTGGTAGAAACAGAGGGCGCAGTTATATGCGGTTACCCAAACCACCGATGGATTAATCTGCTGGGTGGTGGCATTCGTTGAGAGATTGGCACCATTGACAGGCATTGAAACATTGCCCGATTTGTCGAGATGCTGAACATAGGCCCTGAAATGGTTGGGGAGGCGGTCGTCGAACCAGCTGATAAATGCTCCGCCTGAACCATCGGGTACAAGGCTGAATGTTGTTCCCAGCGGAATTCCTGAAGCGACATTGATTGCCACATCCGAAGCCCACATGGTATTACCGCTTGCATCTATCCTCTGTGCATAAATATACCGTGGTGCAGTAAGACCGCTTATAGCCCGGGTATAGACAAGGATCACGCTGTTGTTATCGGATGTAACCATGTCGGGATAGTCATAATTGTAACTTGAGTTTGAAAACACCTTGCCGCCTACGCCCCATTGAAGAGTTCCGTCAGGAGCAATCTTCTGAAGGACCACTACGTCTTTCTGAACCCCTGTGTTATCAGCCCTCTGCCATGCAAAAACAGCCTGGTTGTCGGGGGGGACAACGATTTTTGCAAAAGGCTCAAAATAGTTTCCGTTTGAAAGGGCGATCCCATCAGCACCCCAAACCTGGGTGCCGTCGGGAGCAATGCGATAGGCGTAGACATTGTTATAACCGCTGCGGATATCCATGAAAGAGATGAGTGCATCCCCGGTGAGATCTGTTGTCAGGGTATGATCGGAGATCCAGGTCATGGATGGGTTTGAACTGATGAGAACCCCTGCCCCATCCCATTGCTTGTTCCCCATGACATCAAATTTCTGCATCCTTACGTTATAATTAGCATTCTCGATAGAGAACCACGAAATATAAGTGTCCCCATTATCGCAGGCAGCTACTTTAGGGGTTGTTTGTTCGTCGTAAGCAATAACAACCGGGGTGTTCTGAAAAGAATTGGTTGACCACTGGGCACGGGATGCAGCCTGAAAAACAAGCAGCATCATCACAAAAAGGAATACTTTTTTCATTATATGTCAGGATTTAAGGTTTCTTAAGGACATGAAATATGTTTTGCAATACCTATAAGACAAAGATACATCAGAAATGGTTCGCTGTAAAAAAAGCCGCCGCAAATTTTTTTGCGGCGGCTACCTCAGCGTGAAATGAACCATCCTCCTGTTCGGGGACGATTTTTTTAAAACTTTGGCAGATTGCCCCTCTGCCGGGGGCTTTTATAAGTTCAATCGCAGGTTTACAAAGAATTCCCTACCGGGAGCAGGCTGGTATGAGTTGTAATCCACCCCGTTGTTGGGTTCGGTAAATCCGAAATACTTGGTGTCGAGAACATTCTTCACATACAGGCTAAGGTCGCCTCTCAGCCATCCGAGTTTCCATTTATAATGCAGGTCAACATTCCAGAGATTATACCCGCTGACCCAGGAACTTCTTACACTGCCAGGCTGGTAGTAGGTTTGCCCGATAGTGTAATTGTTATAAATGGAATCATCAACCTGGATGCAGTATTTAGTCTGCCACTGGCAGGCGATTCCGGCACTGAAATTCTTAAGAAAAGTGTAGGTGATCTCGCCATACAGCATGTTCCTCGGGCTGTTCGGCATCCAATGGGTCCATTGAACTTTTGCCGTGTCGGCCGACTTGTAGGTAAAATTAGAATAAGTATAAGCAGCATCTATGATCAGGTTTTTAACAGGTGAATATGAAACGAAGGTTTCAATCCCCCATTTGGTGCTTTTTCCCATATTTCCATAGAAAGCAGTGTTATTACCCCTGCTGGCTATGCCGTACCGGTAGAACTCATTATTGGACCAGGTATCAAAGAAAGTGACATCATAATGGAACACTTTTCCAACATCACCCCTTATCCCAAGGTCAATTCCCTGTGAAGTCGAAGGTTTGATCAGGTTGTTAAACCCGCCATAAGCCTGGGGGTTGTTGTACAGCTCATCATTTGAAGGGGTAAGGAAACCGGTACCAAAGCTGGCAAACACATTGAAAGGCCTGATAATGTCATAAGCAAGGCCGATACGGTAAGTTGGTTTGTCATAGGTCTTGCTGCCCGACGGACTGACGGAATCAGGAACAGGGATATTGCTCTGCAGGCTGCTGTAAACATTATCGTAACGAAGGTTTAACAAAGCATGCAGTTTCGGTGTGATATCCAGCTTGTCGATAAGGAAAACACCTATGCTTCTCTGCTTGATGATCTGGTTGATCAGGATCTGGTCAAGGTCAAAGCATTCGCGGCTCCAGTAGGAATCAACACGGGTTGAGTCCCTGTTATATTCGCCGGGAACTGCAAACATATGCTCGGTAATGGTCTGGGTCTGGTAATCGGCTCCAAGGCTGAGGAGGTTTTTAACAGTCCTCTTTCCAAGGTGAAGGTTATACTGGGCCGAAGCACCCATATTGACATATGGTTTGTAATCATCCCCGTTATTCGAGGTTTCCCTGTAGTTGTTCATCCTTGCAAAAACCTTAGCTGTAATATCCTGGTTGTTGCAGATGTCGAACCTGCCCAGCAGAGCCCCTGTAAGACGTTTGGTCTCATGGAATTCATTGTAAGGAACGGCATCGGTATTGGCAGCCCTGGGGCCGAACGTCTCATACCGGTACATATTGATCCCTTCAGCATTCTGGTTGAAGTAATTGGTATAGGTGAGCAATTGTGTAATATGGATCTTTTCCGAAGGTGTCCAGTTGATCTTCTCACTGAAATTATCGCCCATGTACGACTGGTGGTCACGATAACCGTGTCCCTGCATATGGGAATAAGACACGCGGTAGTTGATCTTGTCCTGGGTGCCGTCGACCTGCCCCAGTATCTTCCAGAAACCATAAGAACCCGCAGAACCCATCAGGGTGGAATTCACTGGTTTGTTTCCTCCGTTATCGGTGGTAATGTTTACAATACCCCCTGTAGCATTAGCGCCATAAAGTGAAGCAGCCAGGCCACGCACAACCTCGACATTCTTTACCACGCTCCAGTCAACATCATAAAGATCGGGGCAGTAGCCGCCCGGATCGTTCACGGGGATGCCGTCTATCAGTACCTGTATTCCCCTGAACCCGCTTTCGGAAAGAATACCCTGTCCGCGTATATAAAGATGTACCCTTGAACCAGAGGACCCGTTTTCGACCTTCAAACCAGGAACCAGGCGGAGGGCTTCATCAGGAGCAATAGTTTTACTGAATTCCTGCAACTGAGCTTTGTTTATTACAGAGATCGGAGCAGGCAGTTCCCTGAGAGGGGTCGCGGTACGCATGGCACTGATCACCACTTCGTCGAGTTTAACAGTATCGCGTGTAAACAATACCTTATCGCCCGGCTTTGCATTTTTCTGGCTTATTCCCTGGAATGCCAAAGCAAACAGGAAGAAAAAACCAATTAGTATTTTTCTTTTCATGGTAAATATATTTTTTTGTGTGTTTTGATTTTTAACAATGTCCGGAATGGAATAAACATAATTCCTTCGCAAGAGCGTGGAACAGCAGAGGGCCGATTAAATTAATCAGCCAGGAAGGAATTAAAACTCAGGATTTCTCGGGAGGAGGAGAAAAAGGCATTTCAGCATGGTTTGAGAAACTCATGCTTAGTAAAGGATAAACTATGTTTATTGATGCAGGCTGATAAGCATGCGTATTGGTAACCGGCAGCGCAATAGTTACAAGGTGCTGAAGAAGGTACTGTGCTTTTTTATTATTATGCGTGTTTTTCATGCCTGCAAGAAGGCTCTCTTCCTTGTTGTCATGAATACAATAGAACGTGACGAGCTTTCCTTTGGGAACTTCCTTTACAACATCGTAGAGGTTGCCACGATATACTATTTCACGTTCATCCACACGGCGGAAAGAAGGATCGGCAGCGGGGTTAAAAACGGAGAATACAGTAAGGTCATGGTCAAAGCATCCGTGCTTAAGCAGGCTTGTAAATTCCTTGTGCATCAGAATGCGGTTAACCTCATAAACGATATAATATCCGGCTGTATTGAACAGCATTGCAAACAACAAAAGCGCCGGAATTATCTTTTTCATCTATCGGTCAATAATCAGTTTCCTGGAAACTGTTCCGTCCTTTCTATAAATTTTCAATATATATATACCGGATGGAAGAGATGCAAAGTTATATGATTTTCTCATTGCCCCCGATACCATAACATTTTTTTCTTCAAAAACTTTGTTTTGAAGCAGATCTTCAATTGAGATCACTATAGTTTCCATGGACAGTGAAAAAATGTCTACTGTAAAATCCCCCTTTGTTGGGTTTGGAAAGACATTCACCGAAAAATCCCCGGGCCCGTCCTGTATCCCAAGGCAGTTTCTGAAAGTGAGCCATACCGAATCGGTTTTATAGCAGCCTGCGATGTTGATTGTTTTCAGGCGGAAGAGCTTTGACCCAAGGCCTCCTGCAAGGGCTGTATCGATGATCACCGTATCGGATGTCATGTTGCCCGGGGTCCACAGGTAGGTATACGCATTCGTGGTATCGGCAGTGAGCCTGATGGTCTGCCAGTGGCAAACGGTATCTTTCGGGAACACGTGGATCTTACCCACGGGCAGGCCTGCAATGAGCAGGTTCATGTCTTTTACACTCCGGCCGTACTGGTTGAAAGCCGAAAGTTCAAGCTTTGCGCTTCTGCTGATGATATCCTGGCTGCCTGGTGTGTACACCGGGTTTGGGATTTTGGGATCACTAAAAGTACCATCCCCGTATGTAGTCCACCTTAGCGAATCATATTGCTGCACCGTGGCATGCAGAGCCTCATTCATCCCGGCACAGATAGTGTCATCACGTATCCCGCTGATAACGGGCAGGTCGGGAACAGGAAAAACAATGAAATCCAGCCAAACCTGGTCAGATCCCTGGCTTTCGGCCAGGTCTTTCTGGTATACCCATTTATACAAATGTGAGCCGGCTGATACCGGGAAGGCAACCCGGCTCCAGGGAGTTTCACCCGACCATTGTCCCTGCAGTACGTTGTCGATGTAAAATTTGAGGAAATCGTACCCAAGTTCCGTGGAGGTCTTGTAATAAAAACTGATGCTGTCGTTCAATGACGACGAATAGGTGAGCCATAGCGAGGTAAACTGGCTGTCGGAGATGGTGCCGGATTTTACGCAATAGATGCCTTCGAAAGGATTGACATTCGTGATGCCCCACACCGCATTGCCTCCCGAGCTCCATGGAAACTTCAAGAATGTACCGGTCTCCCAGTCTTCCACTATCATCCCGATGATCTCATGGAAAACGGCCTGCTTTGTATATTTCCCGCTGACTGCATTCAGCAGAAGATCGACGCCTGCGGAAGTAGGGGCCGAAGGGCTGACCACTACCCTGTAATGAAGGCTCATCGTCTGAGAAGGGGCGATATTCCCCGCATAGACCGAATCGGTAAGCAGGCTGAGGTAAGGCGAATCGGTGCTCAGCTTTCCATAGGCCGCAGGACAGGGGTAATAACCCGAATTGGTCACAGTGATAACCACATCATCGGTTTCACCCGGGTCAAACCGGTGATTCCGGTTCCCCCCGTTGGTGTCATAAATGACAAGGTTCAGTATCTCCAGGCCGGGAGCTCTCGAATAAACCGAGAAATGACTGTACCAGGAACTGTCGGAATTACGCACTTTGACATTGAACCTGACCCTTGTATTGTCGGGGATAGTATCTGAAACCCTGAATGCAAACCCGTTCGGAACAACCTCGCTTGCACCGGCTGCAAGATCTGGATAAACCTGAGTCGAATCAGTAATTTTGATAAAGGCGGACGGCGAAGATATTTTAACCAGCAGGCTGGGAGCAGCAAGGTCACCCATATTTTTCACCCCGAGGCTGAGATGGAGAGAATCGCCGAATTTCAGTCCGGTAGTGTCTCCTGTAACAATTTCCCTGAGCTCATTGGAATAGTACATTACCCATGCCTGGCCTGGATTCGGGCCAAGGCTGAAAGGAGAAGTCCATGTCATGGGCTGGCCTCCTGCAAGCCGGTTATCGGTCCATACAGGGTACACTTTCATGTTCAGTGACTGTATCCCGATATAATCGCCGAAATAGTTGAAAGCCAGCCCCTGTATTGGCGTAGGGGTAAATGAAACATCACTTACTTTGAAATCGGTAAAACTATTGCCACCGTCGTAAGAGTAAGAGACCCAGGTTTCGGCTTCGGCCGAAGATACGTTCCTGTCGTCGTAATAGATCACACAGATGCCTCCTGTCACCGCATCGACCGTGATCCAGGGGAAATAATGCTCTTTGCCGAGGCCGGGACTGTCCTGGTTCACTTTCACAGGGCCTGACCAGGTCGCTCCGTCATCCGCAGACTTAATAAGATAAATATTGATATCGCTCCCGGTATTTATTCCAGGGGTCCCGACGTTGGCCCATACCAGGTAGATCATTCCCCGGTTGGGGCCTGTGCTGAGGTCGACGGCCATGGAAGGGAAGGAGTTCACGCGCATGGCTTTTCCTGTCATGCTGTTACGTATCCCCTTGATATTTGAAATGATACGCCTTGAGGTCTGCCATATACCGCCTCCGTCGTATGAAGTGGTGAAGCCTATAGCGGTTTCGTCGCTGGGCCAGGTATCATAGATGCTCCAGGCAAGGTAAACCTGGCCGGCAGGGCCTGTTGCGATATTCACCCCGTGATTCATTTTACCCGCATTCACACCCCGGCTCACCGCGTATGGCGAGGTCCAGTTAAGTCCCCCGTCGTTGCTCCCGGAAACCTGGATCTGGTTTGTGTCGGGGGAATTGAAAATGAAATCAGTCCAGGCAACATAGACGTTCCCCTGGAATGAACTGCTGAGCGAATTGTCAACCCACATATGGTTTTTGTCGAGCAGGCCGTTCACATTCACAGGTCCCGGGGCCACCTGTATGTCGTTCCATGTAACTCCCTGGTCAAGGCTGTAAGCGACATTCTGACCGTAATTATTACTGATCTTGCCGATATACCATCTCCCGTCGCGGCTTATGGCCGTGGCGGGGTCGCCGTTGTTCGGCAAGCCTGCCCCGTGATAAGTACCTCCCCAGATGAGCCCGTCGTTCGAAGATGAATAGGAATCAGCTCCGTAATAATAGGTAGCTATCCCCTGGGACCAGCCGGTTGAATTGTTTGAATTCAGAACATTATCCTCATCTTCAGGGTCGATGAACACAGAGTTCTCGCTCTGGGTCACAGTACTGCTGCCTGTAACGGGTATATCGGGTGAGTCCTGGGGCGGAATCGCTGCAGCATTGATAAATGAGGAACCTTGTTTTGGGGCAACCCAGGGGAAGAGTTTTTGCGGCCTTACATATCCCTGCCTTACCATGTTTTTCCAGTAGCCGATATTGTCAACATACGGGATCACAATACCTTTGCCCGCAGGCGTTATCTCAGGCTGGCTTGACAGCCTCTGGGAAATAGAATTCAGGCTGCAGAGAATGAGAGCAGCAAAAAGAAAATGCCTGATTTTCATTTATTGAATCTGAATAAGTACAAAGGTACGGAAGTATTTTGCCAAACATTGAGTATCTTTGAAAAAAGATCGTGACGACGATACGACGTAATGACGTTACGCGCTTTGCGGGGTAGGCCCGAAGGGCATATCGTCTTAACGTCTTATCGCCATAACGTAATAATGAAATAAAACATGTTAGCTGAAATAATAATTCTTTTCATCCTTTTCCTGGTCAACGGCTTATTCGTAATGACCGAGATAGCGATGGTTTCTTCACGAAGGACCAGGCTTGAAATGGATGCGCAATCGGGGCACAAAGGTGCCCGGGCGGCACTCAAGCAGATAGCCAGGCCGGCAGGAGTGCTTTCAACTGTTCAGATAGTGGTAACCCTTATCGGTATCCTGACAGGAGTTTTCAGCGGCGCAGGTATTTCGGAAGGTGTGGCAGTTTTACTGGTCTCGGCAGGTGTTTCAGCGACGCTGGCGAAGTCAATAGCATTGGCAATTGTGGTTATCCTGGTCACGTTTGTTTCCATGCTTATAGGCGAGCTGGTACCCAAACGCATAGGGCTGATCAACCCTGAAGGCATATCAAGGGTAATGATCCGCCCGGTAGTAGCCATTTCGAATATCCTTCGCCCGGTCATCTGGCTGCTGACAAAACTAAGCGACTTTATCCTCGGGGTTCTCGGGATAAAGTCATCCGCAGACTCAAAAGTTACGGAAGAAGAGATCAGGGCGATGGTGCAGGAAGGCACTGATGACGGAGAGGTACAGGAGATTGAACAGGATATAGTGGAACGCGTTTTTCATCTCGGCGACCAGAGGATCGCATCCCTTATGACGCATTATTCCGATATAGTCTGGCTTGATATCAACGAGACTGCCGAGAACATCTGGAAGATCATGAGGGAGGATGTGCATTCGGTTTACCCCGTTTGCCGTGACGACCTTGACAACCTTCTCGGGGTTGTATTTATCAAGGACCTGTTTCTCAGGACGAACTGCGATACGGATCTTAACATTAATGAATATACAAGGCCGGCCCAGCTGGTGCTGGAAACACTTACAGCTTACGAATCGCTTGAACTTTTCAAGGAGAACAAGATACATTACGGGCTGGTGGTTGATGAATACGGGTCTATTGTAGGCCTGGTAACCCTGAACGACATCCTTGAGGCCATAGTCGGGGACTTCAACGAACCCGATCCCGATGAGCCCCAGATCAACATCAGGGACGACGGGAGCTGGCTGGCCGACGGGCAAATGCCATTTTACGAATTTGCCTATGAGTTCAGCCTCGAGGGTTTTGACAAATCAAGGATCAAGTTCAACACTCTCGCGGGCCTGGCCATCAGCATCCTCAAACACATCCCCAAACCGGGGGAGAAATTCAGCTTTCTGGGTTATGAGTTCGAGATCGTCGATCTCGACGGTAACCGTATCGATAAACTCATCATAAAAAAAACAGCGAAGGAATGATCCCCCGCTGTTTTTTTTCAGGACGTGCCATCATTATTTCCCGATGACAAGCTTCCTGATCAGGTTTCCGTCTTCACTTTGTAACCTGATGTAATAGATCCCGGATGCCTTGCCTGTAAAATCAACTACCTTGTTAAACTGGCCGCTGATCTGCATTCCCTTCTCAGAATACACCGTTGAACCCAGTGAATTGAAGATAACCACGTCGACACTGATAGCAGAACGGCTGTTGAAACTTATAGTGAATTTGCCGTCGGTCGGATTGGGGAATACTTCAAATCCCAGGTTGGCAGCGTCATTGACTCCGGTCGGGGCAAAAAGGACCACCGATTTTTCAACAGAAGCTGCTGCGTCGCCACAGTCATTCTTTGCTTTCACGCTGATCTTTACAATGCCTGAGTATTTATTGGTCCAGGTGGCTGTGCCATTGGTCGAACTACCTGTGATAGTCCCTGCAGCAGCAGGATCTATCACCCAGTCATAAGCGTTGGCTGTTGAAGAACCCGAGGTAGTGAATTCAGATGCAACTGTCTTGTTGGTGTTCACGCTGTCGGGACCTGTGGGTTTGGCGGCAGTTTCAGGAATGCTGATTACGCTAACCGGCAGTTCATCCGAAAATGCAGCCGCCCCGCATTCATTGGCGGCTTCGGCTTTTACAGTAAGGGCGCCGATATAGGTATTGCTGACGTTCAGTGTGGCAGTGCTGGTAGTTCCCGTGATCACCCCTGCATTATCCGGCGTTACCACCCATGAATAAGAAGTGGCTGTAGGAACCGGTGTAAGAGTATACCGGATATCCGTACCACCCTGGCAGATCACCGTCTTACCTGTGGGAGCCGAAGCTTTATCAGGTGTTGTAACGATATTCGTTTCCAGTGTAATCATATCCGTGCATCCACCGGTCGATATTATTGACAGGCTTACAGAATAAGTGCCGGGTGTTGCAAACATATGGACAGGATTCTGAGCATTTGAATTATTATTGCTTCCGGATGAGGGATCACCAAAATCCCATGCCCAGCTGGTAATTGATGAACCCGGATGGGTTGACTGGTCAGTGAAAGAAGCAGGTGAACCTGCACATAAGGAAGCAGAAGTAAAGGCTGCAGCCGGTTTCTCAAATACATGGATGTATGCCTGCTTGATGGTGGTATCGGGGGTCATCCCTGCTTTTGTCACGATAAGACTGACGGTATAATCCCCGGGAACAGCATACGTGATATTTGAAGGGTTCTGTATTGATGAGGATGCAGGATTGCCTCCCTGGAATGTCCAGTTCCAGGTCGAGGGATTGCCGCTCGAAAGGTCACTGAAATTCACGGCTGAACCTGCGCAGAGATCAGTTTTGCTTGCTGCAAAATCGGCAGCAAGGCTTGCGTCAACAACCAGTATGAAAGAGGTATGACGTTTGAAATCCTGTTTGGTAGCCACCAGCATGATCTGTGTGCCTACAGGAAGAACAGGAATAGTGATGGATACCGGGCCTGAAGCGCTTCCGTAAGCAGTTGCAATGATCTCGTTGTTCACGGTAAGGGCGATAAAGGCACTGTCGTTGGTCGTTGTCACATTAACCGAAGTGCTTCCGTAATTTATGGTTGAAGGATGGCCGATGGTAAGGTCAATAGGTACAGTATCAGCCAACTGCAGGAAGGCATCCCCGTGCATGTGGAACAGGCGGTAGGTGACGCTCTTTACGCTTGCTCCGGCTGGCCAGCTCGACTGTTTAAGGAAATATTTACCTGCCGCATTTGCGAAGGCAGGCAGAATTCCCCTTGATGAAGGTGTTTCGCCGTAAGCAGGCATGAACTGGGGCCACATATTATCTACAGCACCCCAAACGAAAACATCATTCACAAAAGAATACGAGGTTTCACTCGGGCAAACCAAGCCAAGAGCACCTGCATCATGCCCGTTCTTGGTATAGCGCTGGAATACTTCCTGGAAGCATTCGGTAGGGCAACCCGATGGATTATGATAAGCGCCGGTCTCGCAGTTGATGGAAAACACGAAGGGTAAAAGGGTGTTGGTCAGCTGAGTTATATTGGATGAAGAATATGCCGGTTCTCCCCATCCAGAATAATACCCATGGTCACGGTGAAGCAGAAAGAAGGAACCTTCATTGATGGCATTGTTGATCTTGGTTGCATTGCCTCCGGTGAATCCACCAAGGGTGCCGGGGATGGTCGGGATGTAATACAATCCCGAGGGGCCGAAATAATTCAAGATGGTGTTGGTGTTGGAAGCGGTGGACCATGGACCGTTCTGGTAGTTGTTTGCCGGGGTGTACAAGGCATTGATCCTTTGCACATTCTTGCCGAGCTTGTTTTTCCAGAAACCTCCCACGATCTCCGAACAAAGCTGGAACCATCGGTCATCCTCCCATCCCAGGGCAGATATCGGGCGATTGTAATAACCGGTATCAATTGGGCGGTTCCTTTCAAAATTGAGGATACGGCCTACCATCTTCGTCAGCTGGGCATCGTCGTTGGCAGCTATCCTGGCAAAAACGACATCAGGCATTTCATCACCGGTAAGGTCGGAATAAAAATTGTCGGAAGCGAAATTCGGATAGGAGCCATCGGGGTGGACATATAAATGAGAAATGATGTTCTTGGCGGGATCAGTTCCGTAATCTCCCAGTAAAAGACAGGCAACCGGTTTGATGGTCCAGTTGTTATAGGCATCACTGATAAAACTCTTTATCGCTGCTTCGGTATTACCACCAACATCGGTCAGGCTGAATACTTTGGTGAGTATGCCCTGCTGGTTGCGGAAATTCTTGATCGAGTCGGCCCATCTGAGGAAATCAGGCCCTGTGGGACTGATGATGATATATTCGCATTCATTGCCCGATTTTGATTTGGAAGTCAGGTACTGATGCATTCTTTCAGGGTAATTGACCACGGGAAGAGATGAGAAGTTCAGGATGTTGTCGGCCATCATTGCATCCCAGTAAGGACTGCGGAAAGCATCATTCCCGAATGTCTTGCTTCCACCCTCGAAGGTCAGCTCGACTTTAATGTTTTTGTACACTTTGAGTTCCCTGCTTACGGGGTTGTACTGGAAGGGCATGATGCCAAGGATCACCACATCGGTCCCGCGAAAATGCTCTACCCCGGAGATCTTAACAGGGTTAAGGGGGTAAAAAGCGTTGGTGTGGTAAACCGCTTCATCCCTACTGTAAACCATGTCTTTCTGGGTATCCATGGGGTATTCGGGGGCAAAGGCAACGTCAATGTTTTTGATGGTCTCTTCCTCAAAATCCAGGATCTTAACATGAGGAGTGGATCCCTGGGGAATGGCAAAATAACGGCCTGTTCCGGGAAGATCAGGCAAGCCGGCATCGTTAAAAAGAAAAATACCAGGCAGGTTGACTTTTTTCAGGGACTGCCCGTTAATGGTCACAGGGTCGACCGAAAAATTTTCGATGGAATAAACAACCTGGATGGCATCCGATTTGGACTGCACGAGGTTAAAACCCTGCTTGCCCCAGTTGTTATGGTAAACAAAGTTCTGCGCATGAACCGAGAAGGCAGAAATCAGGATAAACGAGAGTAAGAATACAATTCTCTTCATAGTAACATGTTTTTGAGGGACATAAAAAAATCTTTGTCACAAAGTAACAAAGATTTTTTCAGTAATGTAAAGATTTTATAAAGATTTACCTAACAATCAATTTAAGCCTTTCTTTCAGGTCGGTACTCTCAATTTCAAGGGTATAGACTCCTGGCGTTACTGAAGGAAGGTTTAAGGTGATGTTCTTAGGATCAGACAGCATCATGTTTTCCCAGGTTCTCACCACCTGGCCCCAGGTGTTATAAAGGCTTATCCTGGCTTTTGCTGAAAGTGCAGAACCGCTTGTAAGAGTTACCTTTCCATCACATGGATTGGGATATGCTGTAAGGGTATTTTTTGTTTTCATATCATTGATGCCCACGGCGATATCTTTTGTAAAAACCCATAAAGAGGGATCTCCGAGCAGGTTGCAGTCGTAATGGCACCAGCGCTGGGCGCCGGGTTCGAACTGCAGGGAATCGGGCAGGGTGACCCAGGGTGCAGATTTCACTTTCGACATCAGGTGGGCCGAACCCATTTCATGGATCTGGTCGGCGATGGTATCGTTATAAAGGGCGCTTACAAATTCACGGTTCATGTGGGCCGAAGGTCCTTCTGTCGTTCCCTGGTCAAACCAGCCGTACCTTGAATTGAAGATCCCGCCGGCGAGGAAGTTCTGAATGAGAACCATCTTTTCGGCAATACAGTCATTGTTATCGAAAGCCCCGCAATCGCAGCCATGAGTATATAATAAGGTATAATCATGAGTTACCCCGTCGATGGCCGAAAAATGCGAATTGGTAATATCCTGTTTGTTAAGTTTCATCACATAATCTGCGTTGGCATGCCCGCAATGATAGATGAATGACGGCCCCTGGCTGATCCTGTTATAGAGATCGGCAGGATCCCAGTAATAAATAACCCCACCAAGCGGGTTTACAATTGTATCGTAGAGACGGTCTATGTTATCAGTTGAAGGAATTCCATGGGTGTAGTAACCATTGTCGGTATGATCCTCAACAAGGAGGTCAATATAGTCCTGCCCGAAGGTCATCGTAGCCTGGTCCATGAATTCGGCGGCAAGCAGGGGCTGGGTTTGTTCCCCGGGTATCTGATGGCACCTGTACCAGATCGTTTTGTGTATGATGTTTGACTGCTCCGTAGCGTTTTCAAAAGGCATTCTTCCTACCGAGACTTCGGGTAACAGGTCAGGATCGTCGGCCAGTTCAGCATAGATCCCGTTATTGTTCGCATCATAATTGCCATCCATCCCCGAATAATAAAGATCAGCGGGGATGTCAGGATCAGTGTAATACTGTCCGCCTGAAAAAGCGGAGCAATAAAATCCGCGGTAAGGAACAACACTTACATCCCCTCCGAGCAGGACATACTCGATATGGTTCTGCTGGTATTCCTGCTGGATGAAATTTCTGACTTTCTCAGGGTTGTTGACCCCTGTGATGTTGGCATAAATATCTTCAACGGTAAAGATCTGCGAACTCACCCCAAGCGAATCATACATATGGGTAAGGGCAGCAAACCCTGACGCAAAGGACTGGCCTGTAATAATAAGCATCTGGTAATCTGTCGCCCCGCTTTTTGCAGGAGGATACAATTCCAATGAAGCCGGGTTCTGGGCAAACTGCCTCACCCTGGCAATGACTTTTTCGGAGGGAGATAGGTTTTTAAGGGCTTCTGATGCTTTGGCCGATTTCGCGGTAGTGATGGTTATAGTTACCTCTGAATAATACCCCGCTTTCTGAAGCGAAGGATAATAGAGCAGCGGAGTGAAAGTACAGAGCGCAAATGCATATCCGTTCATAAATGAAGTGGTGATCTTCCCGGTATTTACCAGGGGATAGGCCGAGGAGGAGGCGTAAACCGGTTCATTCTTCAGGAACCTCCCGTTATCACCTTTTGAAATCGGGCTGATGTCCTGCTGGGGCTGGATCAGGATTTTGCCTTCCAGTTCCACGAAACCTGAGCCCTGCATATGGATAGATGTTGCTGATTCGCCGGGAGGCAGGAGCAGGGAAACTGAAGCCCAGGGCATCATGGGTTCACCTCCGTTACCCGAAAGGAGGGTATTGGCAAACGAAATGGTCTGGTAATTACCGTTGCTTTTAACAAGTGCTTTGCCGAAATGGTAAGTTTTTACCAGGGTTCCGGCGAAGAGGGAAAGGCTGAGAAAACAGACTGCGGAAAGAAGTAAAGATTTTTTCATAGCAGGAGGAGTGAGGTTTAGTGGTATGACAGAAAAAATAATAAAAAGTTGTTTGGGATAAAAGAAAAAGAGACTGCCGGGTATAGGGCAGTCTCTTTGAAATGTTATGCTTTAAAGCTTAGTTGATCACGATTTTCCTGATCAGTTTCGTATCTCCGCTGTTGACTTTGAGGAAATACTCTCCTGAAGGCAGGCCGCGCAGTTCGATCGTTTTGCTTCCATCGTTTCCGATAGTAACATTGCTTTCGCTGTATACTGTTTTGCCGCTGATGTTAGTGATGCTGAGGTCGGCAACCAGTGATTTGCCAAGGTTGAAGGTCAGCCTGAAGGTTCCATTGCTGGGGTTCGGGGAAACAGTGATTTGGCTTGCAGACTGTTCTTTTACACCTACACCATGGTTTACATAAATGAAACCAGGTTTGGTAACAGAGTCAATCTGTCCGCCCCTGTTTACGACGAGGGTGACATCGTAACTTCCGGCTGTAGGATAAATCACCACAGGATTCGTATCGTTTGACGAAGCAGGTGTTGCTCCGGGGAAATACCACTGGAAAGTTTCGGGTACACCGATGTAACCGCCTGTTGTGCCATTTGTGAAAGAAACAGCATCGTTAGGATTGACGGTGTCGTGGTTGGCTGTGAAATCTACGTTAAGATTGATGGCGCCCTGTTTGCTGGTCTGGTAGACCACATATTTCTTTAAGGGATAGCCTGATGTTCCTGACTGGTTTCCCTGGCCTGCATCTTTATCCTGTACGAAAGCGATGAATTCGCAGTCTGCAACAGGCCATGCAGCATCCAGGTTAAAGTTAAGGGTGTAGGTCTGAACATCGCCTGAGGTGAAGTCAACGGCGGTTCCGTTCTGATCGGGAACCATTAAACGGTTGACATGCTCGAGATGGTTCTGACCCTGCCAGTTTGCTGAAATATGGCTCTGGGTTACGAAGAAATACAGGATGTTGCTGGTTGATGATATAGGATCAGTCTTGGTAACGGTAACAACAGCTGTGTAAGCGAGGCCTGTATGGGTCACATCCATGCTCATGCTCAAAGGGCTGGGAATGGTAATAAGGCTGGCATATATCGGAACATACGTATTGTACAAAGAAGTGGTATGGTTTCCTCCTACATATCCTTTTGTTGCATCAAAGGCGACTGAAGGGTAAGCACTCACGCCGTACATAGTGTTCCGGGCATTGGAATATGCCTGGGCATAGGAATCACCATTGTGGTTAGCGATAACCGCAACGAATTTGCCGTTTGAGAGCAGGTCGTCACAACCCATAGCTGCTCCGGGGCAATACTGGCACCATGTTCCGGTTGCATCTTCAAGAACAACCATATCCCTGACTGTGGTCTGGGCAAAAGCAGTACTCAACGCAATCAAGCATAAAAGAGTAAAAAGTGTTTTTTTCATAATAAATACTGTTTGGTTAATAATCAAATGAATAGATTTTTTTCACTATACAAAGATAGATGATAAAATATCAGAAAAATCAGTTAGCGAAAAAAAAATATAATTTTTAAATAGTCTTAGTAGATTGATAATCAAACTTTACTCGAATTCTATGTTAGGAGATCGACCACTCATAACTTCCGGCTGAATATTTACTGCTGCCTGATCAATGGTATGAACTCCGGGGCAAGCCCAGGCCCCGGATTCCGCAGCAAGCGGGAAATTTACCGGGAGAAATTAAAGTTTTGAAAGGGCAAAAGCGTAGGCTCCAAGGGAAACAGCCGCAGAAGTGCCCAGTTTTGAGATTCCAACGCCAATCTTCTTTTGGGGGTCATACTGAACCGTTGTTTCAGAGAAAGGCACCTGTATCCTGCCCGAGCCGGAGTAAAGAAATTTCTTTAATTCTTCCTGATCTTCCAGGTTGTAAACTTCTACTTCGAGTCTCGGGAGGGGGTGCCCGCTCATAGTAGCAAACGGCAGGTTCATTTCCTCGACCAGTTTCGGAAGGAACAAGGGATAAGCGCCCGACAGTCCGCCCCCTATGACCACCAGTCCGTCAACCAGTGTGGCCGCATTGGCAATGGTATCGGCGGCATCCACTGCAAAAGCCCTGAATGCATCGATCGCAGCATCCTTATTGCCAGGTTTTTGCCCCAGCCCTATGGCGCAGATCTCCTTTGGTTCAGGAACCGAGCCGGTATTCAAGCCTGCAAAATTGGCGAACTCACGTTTAAGTCCCCTGATACTGACACTTTCCTCAGCATCCCAGTTTTTAAAGGTACGGTTACGCGAGCGGTTGATCTCGCCTCCTGCTGAATTATCGCCAAAAAGAAGCCCGTGCCGCGTCACTATCCCACCCCCGAAACCTGTCCCGAAAGTGACACCAAGCAGGTTCCTGTATTCTTTAGGATTTCCCGACAAACGCAGCTTTGCATTGATCGTTGGCAGAAGTCCGAACATCGCTTCACCATAAGCAAACAGGTCACCGTCGTTCAGGATGAATACCGGGATCCCGAACTGTTCCTGCAGCATGGGCCCCAGCGCCACTCCTCCCCTGAAGAAAGGCAGGTTCTGAAGGTCGCCTATGATCCCGCTTTCATAATCGGCAGGCCCGGGAAAGGCAAAACAGATAGCCGACGCTTTTTCGTGCAGATGGCTCTGCACCAGCTGGAAGCCTTTAATAATGGTCCTCAGGATATCTTCCAGGGAATTCGCCTTGGAAGGAAGCGTGATAGCGTCAACGACTTCCTTTGCTGACTGTACCGCTGAGAAAACCAGGTTGGTGCCCCCTGCGTCGAGGGTCATGACTGTGCGCTTGTCGGTAGTGTAGTTCATGTGTTTAATTTTTGTTCCTGTCAAAAATAGTATTACGCTTGCATCTTTGCATCGCGGCTACGGTGTTTGCGTCGCTCACGCAATCCCTTTACCAGAACAAATACCATATTTCGTTCGCTCCTTACACCTGATGCCGCTTATGCAAAATGCTTCGCTTAAAACAATTTCGCCATTTCGCCATTTCGCTTTTCGCTTTTATCAATGCGCCAGCAGCCAGTTCGCCCCGGTATTCATATCAATCTCCACCGGCACGTCGAGTGGCATCGCATTTTTCATCCCATCGGCAACTATCATTTTAACGTCGTCAATTTCAGGTAAATGTACATCAAAAACCAGTTCGTCATGCACCTGGAGGATCATCCTTGACCTCAGTTTCCGCTTTTCAAACTCATCAAAGATCCTGATCATCGCGATCTTGATCATATCCGCAGCAGTGCCCTGAACCGGTGCATTGATGGCGTTCCTCTCGGCAAAACCCCTCACATTGGCATTCCCCGAATTGATATCCCTCAGGTAACGCCTGCGTTTCATCAGGGTTTCCGCGAAGCCGTTCGCCCTGGCAAAAGCAATGGTATTATCCATATACTCCCTGATGCCGGGATACTGTTCAAAGTATTGCTTTATCACGTCCGAAGCTTCCTTGCGCGACATCCCCGACCTCTCCGATAAACCGAAAGAAGAAATGCCGTAGATAATCCCGAAGTTGACCATTTTGGCATTCCTTCTCATATCTTTTGTGACTTCGGATGGCTCTGCCCCGTAGATCTTAGCAGCCGTAGCCTGGTGGATATCCTCCCCGTTCTTAAATGCCGCTATCATATTTTTATCCCCGCTCATCGAAGCAATGATCCTCAACTCAATCTGCGAATAGTCGGCGCTTAGCAAGGTATAATTTTCATTCCTGGGCACAAACGCCTTGCGTATCTCCCTGCCTTTCTCGGTACGGATGGGGATATTCTGAAGGTTGGGGTTGTTGGAGCTAAGCCTGCCGGTAGCCGCAACAGCCTGGTTATAGGAAGTATGTATACGGTTGTCGCGCGGACTGACCAGCCCCGGAAGCACATCCACATACGTAGACTTAAGCTTCGTGAGTGACCTGAATTCAAGTATTTTGCTGATGATGGGATGCTTTGCCTCAAGTTTGGCAAGCACATCCTCACTCGTGGAATTCTGCTTGGTCTTGGTCTGTTTTGGCTTTTCAACGATCTTCAGCTTTTCATAAAGAATATCGCCCAGCTGTTTCGGAGATGAGATGTTGAACGTAGTGCCGGCCTGTTGAAATATCTCCTCCTGGATTTTACTCACTTCTTTTTCAAGCTCCCCCGAATACTCGTTCAGTACCGAAGAATCGATTCGGACACCCTCTTTCTCCATGGAAGCAAGCACCGGTATCAGCGGGATCTCTATCTCATCGAAGAGTTTGCGAGTATCGCTTTCGGCCAGCATTGGCTCGAACACATGCTTCAGCTGAAGCGTCACATCGGCATCCTCAGCTGCATATTCCTTTACTGTCTCGGTATCGACGGTTCGCATGCTTAGCTGACCCGAACCTTTCTTCCCGATCAGGGTTTCGATGGATACAGGCTTGTATTTCAGGTAGATCTCCGAAAGAAGGTCCATATTATGCCTCATGTCCGGCTGTATCAGGTAATGTGCCAGCATGGTGTCGAACATGGGGGTGTTCACGTTCACATCGTACCATTTGAGGATGGCGATATCGAATTTCATATTCTGTCCGACCTTTTCAATCGCAGTATCCTCAAGCACATCCCTGAATTCATGAACGATCAGTTCGGCTTCATGGTAATTCTCGGGAAGCGGCACATACCAGGCCTCATGCGGCTTCACCGAAAACGACATCCCCACAAGCTCGCAATTGTTTGGGTCAATGCCGGTGGTCTCCGTATCAAAACAGAATGTTTTACTTTCTTTAAGACTGCGGATGAGGGAGCGGCGGGCCTCAGGCGTGTTGACCAGAAAATAGGTGTGGGGGGTGTCGGAGATGGTGGACAGTGAATTATCTGAAGGCGAAGTGTCAGAAGGCGAAATGGCGAAATGGCGAAATGGCGAAATTTCATCTGGGGTAGTTTCTATGCTGGTTACCGGTGATTCTAAATCGGAAAAAAGATCGTTTTCTTTTATTTCGCTTTTATTCGCACCAATCTTTAATTTCTTTTGCGTGCTCATTTCGCCTCCGGCGAACGCTACTCGCTTTTCGCTATTTTCTTCAGTTTCGCTTTTCGCTTTTCGCTTTTCGCTATTTAAAGAGGCTGCCCACTTAAACACCCTCTCCCCCAGCGCACGAAATTCCAATTCATCAAACAAACGTTTCAGCCGTTCCTGGTCGGGTTGATCAACAACAAGTTTCGAAGGGTCAAATGCAATAGGGACGTCGAGGATTATGGTTGCCAGGCTTTTCGACATCAGGGCCTGATCTTTGAACTCAATGACTTTCTGGCGAAGCTTTTCGTTGGCGACTTTTTCGGGATGCTCCACCAGGTTCTCAACAGATCCGAATTCAGCCAGAAGCTTGCGGGCCGTGACTTCTCCCACGCCGGGGATACCCGGGATGTTATCCGCAGCATCACCCCATAAGCCCAGCATATCGATGACCTGGAGAGGATTGCTGATCCCGAATTTCTCACACACTTCCTTCACCCCGAGGATTTCGACATCACCTCCGAATTTGCCCGGTTTGTAGATTAAGGTGGTAGCGCTTACGAGCTGACCGAAGTCCTTATCCGAAGTCATCATATAAGTGGTCCACCCCGCAGCTTCAGCCTGCTTGGAGAGGGTGCCTATCACATCATCCGCCTCAAAGCCATCCACAAACAGAACAGGAATGTTAAATGCATGAAGCAGTTCGTGAATAAGAGGAATTGATGAAATAATATCTTCGGGAGTTTCCTGGCGATGTGCTTTGTAAAATTCGTAACCTTCGTGGCGAACGGTAGGTGCGATCGTGTCGAAGGCAACACCTATATGAGTGGGCTGTTCCTTGCGCAGTATATCAAAAAGAGTGTTGGCAAAACCGAAGGCAGCCGATGTATTGACGCCCTTGGAATTCACCCTGGGATTATTCTTGAAAGCGTAGTAAGCCCGGTAAATCAGGGCCATTGCATCAAGAAGGAATAATTTATTATCAGTCAAAATAAGGGTTTTCAGCAAAGATACGAGAAAGAGGCATAAAAAATTTCCCAACAAAATCTTGTTTATATTTTCTTTGGGCGGATGTCGTTTTTACATATTTAAACATCTACTTTTATGCTGGTCAAAAAAACTCTATGATAAAAAAGAAACCTGCAGAAAAGAAGATCTTCGTGTTGGATACCTCGGTTATCCTTTATAACCATGACGCGATCAACAGTTTTGAAGACAATGATGTGGCTATACCCATCACCGTGCTCGAAGAACTTGACGACTTCAAGAAAGGCAACGACACTATAAATTATGAAGCCAGGGAGTTCATCCGCATCATGGATAAACTTTCGGCCCGGTCAACGCTAACCAAATGGATCTCTCTGGGCGGTTCTAAAGGAGGGAAGTTCAAAGTCGTGATGAACGAGCACAGCGATCTTGACAGTAATAAAGTTTTCGGCGAGAACAAGCCCGACCACTGGATACTCAATGCTGCCCTGATGATGATGCAGGAGAACCCCGGCAAAAAGGTGGTCCTGGTTTCAAAGGATATCAACCTGCGGCTGAAAGCCAAGGCATTGAATATTGCTGCTGACGACTTCCTTACAGGAAAGGTCAAGGATGTGGAAGGACTGTATGGAGGGAAAACGACGGTTGAGGGCCTCGACAAGACCATCATCGACCTGATGTACGAGACCGGCTTCTGCCTGCCCGAGGATATCGGGATCAAGAACCCCATCCCGAATCATTACTTCATTCTGAAGAACGGGAAGAGTTCGGTGCTTGCTTTTTATAATGCGGCTACCGAAAGGATAGAAAAGATAGAGAAGCATTCATGTTTTAAGATCACCCCGCGCAATGCAGAGCAGGTATTTGCTTTTCATGCCATCCTGAATCCCGATGTCAAACTGGTGACCCTGCAGGGGATAGCAGGCACAGGCAAGACATTGCTGGCGCTCTCGGGAGCTCTTGAACAGAAAAAGAATTTCAAACAAATCTACCTTGCACGGCCCATTGTTCCCCTGAGTAACAAGGATATCGGTTACCTGCCCGGCGACATCAAATCGAAGCTCGATCCTTACATGCAGCCGTTATGGGATAACCTTAACTTCATCAAGAACCAGTATAACGAGAAGGACAAGGAATACAAGGTGATACAGGAAGCGGTTGAGAATGAGAAGCTTGTGATCACGCCACTGGCATATATCCGCGGCCGCAGCATCGCCAACGTTTGTTTTATCGTGGATGAAGCCCAGAACCTCACGCCTCACGAGATCAAGACGATCATCACGAGGGCCGGGGAAAACACCAAGATCATTTTCACGGGCGATATCCACCAGATCGATACGCCATACCTGGATGCGCAGTCGAACGGGCTGTCGACGCTTATCGACAAGATAAAGCATCACGAGTTGTATGCTCACATCAAACTTGAAAAGGGAGAGCGCTCCGACCTTGCGAATCTCGCGAATGAGTTGCTGTAGCCTGAGCCTGCACTTTATATTCAGCGAAGCATATTGCAAAAGCTGCATCAGTTGTCGAGAGCGCAGCATATCACACAAGTCGCATCAGGTGCCAGGAGCCTGGACAATAATAGAGGAGCCTATCATCATATCGCTCCGCCGCACCGTAGCGACGGTGTGATATGCAAGCTATTACTGCTCCTCGTATGCAACAGTAAGCATCGTTTGTCCGACGGCTTTGAGGGTATTCGCGTCTATGGATGCGAGGTTGTCGTGGGTGGTATGCCAGTAAGGATAAAACCCCGATTCGGTGGTTTTGTCGAGATGGATCAGATCGACAACAGGAATGTTGAGGTATTTCATCATAAAGATATGGTCGTCGGTAACCAGTCCGCCTTTTTCATATAGGAAGTAGGATGAAAAACCTATACGGTTCGCATCGTCCCAGACTTTTTTCTGGACATCAGCGGCATACTGCTGGGAGAATCCTTCGAGCATAAAGGTTGCGCCGGGCGCCCCGACCATGTCGAGAAGTATCCCGTATCTTGCTGAATAACCCTGTTTATGAGGGTTCTGGGCCCAATATTGTGATCCAAGGCCCCACCATTTTTCGTCACTGATCTTTGAATCCTGGGGAGGACCGTAATCTTCGAGATCAAAAAGCACAAGGTCAACACCAATAGACGGCTCTTTCATGCTGAACTGCCTTGCGACCTCCATCAGTACCGCTACCCCGCTGGCCCCGTCGTTAGCTGCTTCGACCGGTTTGCGCCAGTTCTTCGGATCAGGATCATGGTCGGCCCACGGCCTTGACTCCCAATGCGTGCAAAGGATGATACGGTTTTTCAGTTCAGGTTTCCAGGAGGCGATGATGTTTTTTCCTTCAAGCATTTTTCCGTTATACGCCTCCATCCTGCATTTCTGAACGATGACATCCTTGCACCACGATTTCATCTTTGCAGTTATATATTCAGCGCATTTTTCATGAGCGGGCGATTCAGGAACACGCGGCCCGAAAGCCAGCTGGGCCACCACAAATGTATAGGCCGAGTCCTTGTTGAATTGAGGAACAACAACCCTTGCGGTTTGCGCAGCTGCAGAATCTGCTGCCCCCCCCTGGCTTTTCTGTGAAGGATTATTGCAAGATGCAAAAATGAATGGGATGACTGCAAGCAGGAGATATTTCATTTGGTCTCTTTTATTGTTGGAAAGCAAATTTAAGATAAACAAGCTCAGGATTTCTTAATACGTTTTCTTGTAATCCACATCGCCAGAGAGCCGAAGTACAGCAATGCCCCAAGCCAGGAAAACCACCTTGCGATATAATCTCCATGCAAAGTATAGAACGTCATCTTGTCGTTTGCATTCACTGTAGCTTTAATCACGGCCGGCACCCAGTACTTCGTTTGATCATGCGCATCGCCGCGCTGGTCGATAACAGCGGAGATCCCGGTATTGGCCGAACGCAGTATGCTTCGCCTGGTCTCTATCGCACGGAGGTGGGCAAAAGCATAATGCTGGCGGTGGCCCGCCGTGTTACCCCACCATCCGTCGTTGGTGATGATGCACATGACCTCGGCCCCGTTCTTTACGAATTGGCTGAAGAACTCCCCGAAAATTGATTCATAGCAGATACATGCAGCCACGGGAGGTATATCGATAACCTTATAGACCTTACGAACCGAGTCTGTCCCGAGACTTCCGACTATCCCGCCGAGGTTGATGGCAAATTTCTCAAGCCATCCGAAAGGGCCATACGACGGCAGGACCTCTACACCCGGAGTGAGTTTTGATTTATGATAAAATTGTAAAGTCGGATAGCGGCTTACCATGATAGCTGTGTTGTACCTGTTGTACCATGCGTTTTCCTGGGTAAACTTCCTTGCTGTATGCGGAATTTTTTCTCCCGGTTTAAAAGCATAATACGTTGAACCTCCTACAATGATATTCAGGTTGGGATACTTTGTGATGATCTGCCTGACCAATAAGACGCTTTCGAAAGTCTCTATTTGGTTCTCCCACATCTCCTGCTGCAGGGCCGATTCGGGAGTGACCAGTAAATTCGTTGATGAATCGATGGCCGGGCCGGCAAGGTTCATGATCCTGCCCACGACCTGCATAGGAGGAAGGCTGTATTGTTCGGAATACGGATCGATATTGGGCTGCACGATGACTGCGTTTACCGGCCGGGACTTTTCGTGGTAGGAGAAATACATCAGGTAGGAGAGAAGGATAGGCAGGAGGATAAATAGCGAAATGGCGAAATAGCGAAATGGCGAAATTGTAACTGTTCTGGATTCTTTTATTTCGCTTTTCGCTTTTCGCTTTTCGCTATTTTCTGTTTTTTCGCTTTTCGCTTTTCGCTTTTCGCTTTTAAATAAAGAGAATATCAGAACATTCACCACCAGCACCCAGACAGTTCCCCCAAATGCCCCGGTGTATTCATACCATTGCACCCACTTATAGTAGGAAGAAAAGCCATTGCCAAGATTCAGCCAGGGCCAGTTGAGGTCCCAGTTCAGGTGCAGGTATTCGAACATGACCCAGTAGCAGACCAGGGCCAGATAAGCTGCAGGCTTGCTGTTCAGCCTTCTTTTGGTGCCGCTGAAAAAGGCGAGGATGATTGACATGAACATGGCATTAAGGACTACAGCCAATATTGCCCCTTCACCGGTTGAGTTTACTATCCACCAGGTAGTGAGGGCATTCCACAGGAGGAAACCGGGATAGGACCAGAAAAACACCGAAAACCGGTTAAATCGCTCCCGGTTGGCGCTGATGAGCTCCTCCATCCGCAGTAAGGGAACAAAACCAATGAACAATAAAGCAGGAAATCCTCTTTCGGGCCAGGCTAAGGTAAGCAGCAATCCGGAAGAAAGAGACAGCAAAACAAGCCGAAGTTTCAGATGTTTCATAAAAATTCATTATGAAAAACAAAGGTAGGCAACCATTCTCAGCCTGCAAAGATCAACATCTTCAAATCCGCTGATTATTTACTCAAGTTTCGGGGTAAAAAACAAACTAATCTAATTTATAAATATATGTT
>JBAXBP010000031.1:0-27589 GCA_037141915.1 Bacteroidota bacterium
CTGCTGCAGCAGGCAGCGTTTCGGGTGACAATGCAGTTTGCGCAGGCTCAATCGCAGTTCCTTATTCGGTAGCTCCTATAACTAATGCAACCGGTTATGCATGGTCATTACCGGCAGGTGCAAGCATTTCTTCAGGTGACAACACCCCCAATATCTTCGTTGATTTTGCAAATGGAGCAGTAACGGGTGACATCACCGTTTATGGAACCAATTCCTGCGGAAGCGGAGCAGCTTCAGCTGCACTCCATGTGGTAGTGAATCCAAAACCTTCAACACCTACCATTACCAATCATGGCGACACTTTATACAGCAGCGCATCCACCGGCAACCAGTGGTTCTATAACGGAGCACCTATCTCCAACGCCAACGGCAGGACCTTTGTAGCCCATTATACCGGCTGGTACTGGGACGAAGTTATCACCAACGGTTGTGAATCTGATACATCCAACAACATTTATATCGTTGTAACAGGTGTAAACGATGCAAAGGCAGCCAGCTTCGTAGTATATCCTGTTCCCAATGACGGTCAGTTCAAGTTACAAATGAATTCACCCAGGGCTGAATCTTTCGATGTCAGCATCTCCAACAGCATTGGTGTGAACATTTATACCAAACAGAACGTCATCGTGAACGGACCTACCGATCTTAACATCGACCTTCGCCCGGTTTCTGCAGGTATTTATACTATGGTCATTCGCAACGGCGAAAGCAAAGTCGTACGGAAGATCGTGGTTAACCGCTAGTATTCCGATACATAAAGATCCCCAGGGATCAGATTGATAAATCAAGGGGCCGGACTGCAGTAAGCAGTCCGGCCCCTTGATTATAAAATCAAAATATATCTTTTGCATAATTTGTGTATTTATTTACTAATTTTGTAACGAAACTTTTTTTGCTGCGTATCGTATGACTAAAATTGTGCGTAAATAACCATCAATATATAATCTCAAATATTTTTTTCAGATAACCAAAAAACCATTCTTATGAAAAAAATCCTTACTCTGGTATTTGCCCTGATCCTGGCAGTTTACAGTTTCGGGCAAACTACAACGGTGTCAACCAGCAGCCTGATTGATATGGGTTCCGGCAACCCGCCGGTACCGAATATGTCGACCGGCCAGATCCAGGTTAACCCGAATCCTGTGCCAAACACCATGACCCAATGGGTTTTGCCAAATGTGGGCAGCACATCCGGCAACAGCAGGATCCCGCGAAATGCAGGTGTTTATTTTGAAAGGGAAGAACTGCTTGTCCTTCCATCCGAAATGGCTGCTTCTGGTTACCCGGGCGGGTATACCATCGATGCCCTCGGCTTCCTGATTGCTACGGCAGGTGTTGGAACCCAGACAGGTACTTTGAACATCTATTTAATGAATACCAATGATGTTACTTATACCCTTGGAAGCACCTGGACAACCGCAGGCTTTACCCAGGTATGCAACAATCCCACATTCACGATCCCGATTGCTGTCGGAGCTTATTCCATCCCCTTCGTAGGCGGATCCACTTTTACTTATACAGGCGGAGGCGTTTATGTTGCGTGGGAATTCTCCAATCCCACCCTGATCGCAGGAACAACAGCTCTCGTTGCCTATTGCAATACCAACCAGGCAAGCCTTTGCTACGGCTACCAGAGTGCAGTTTCCCAGGGCACGGCCCTCGCTCTTACTGCTTTCCGTCCGGCCATGACATTCACCAATAATACACTTACTGATATTATTGCGGTAACCAACATTTACTCAACCGAAAGAATGCCCACCCCTTACAACAATCCTGGCACCATTGGCGTGAGGGTTGCCAATGTATCAGCTTCAGCTTCTTCCTTTAACCTTACTCTCACTATCAAGGATGTTGCCACCAGCACCACCAGGTACACCTCCACACAGCCTGTGACAGCGCTGGCTGCCGGAGCTGCAAGTGTCGTCAGCTTTGCAGGGATCTCACCCACCCTCGAGGAAAATGTGAACATCACCGCTTCAACTTCTGTTATAGCGGGTGAGACTTATACAGCCAACAACACCCTCACCATTTCGGGCGAGGTTAACTGTAACAGGTACTCATATAATTATAATGCTGTAAGCGGACAGGTGGGTTACGGCTTCACTTATCCAGGAGCCGGTATTTTTGCAGCAAAATATCATATGAATGGTACAGGCTCTATCAAGGGAGCCAATATTGTCATAGCCAACTATGCAACAAACCCGGGCAATACCATTTACGCGGTCTTACTGGATAATGCAGGCACCATTCTTGCATCGTCACCTAATTACACCATACTTGCCGGAGATATGACCACCAATAAATATTTTGCTTTCCCCACCCCGGTATCATTGACCAATACCGACTACTATATCGGCATGGCCATGACAGCAGGCACTGCCCAGTATTATCCCCTGGGAATTTTCTCTGAAGTCAACCCGAGAGGAAATACATTTTTCACCACTGCAATTACCGGAGGAGCACCCGGCGCAGATGCCGCTGCATATAAATATGGCATAGAAGCCATCATCCAGAGGGCGCCCACGGTTGTCACCACCGCCGCAACAGCAGTTACCAGCGTCAGTGCAACACTCAATGCAACCATCAGTGCTAATACACAAACCACGACTACTGTATTCCAGTACAGCACCGACCTTTCGTTCAGCAGCTCAATCGCAGTGGCCGGAAACGTAACCACCCAGCTGGCCCCCGTTTCGGCTTCCATCAGCGCACTTCAGCCCAACACTACCTATAACTTCAGGGCTGTTTCAACCAATGCCGACGGAGTCACAACAGGCAATACCATGCAGTTTACAACGGTCGCAATACCTCCCACTGTCGTAACCAATGCAGCCACACTTGTAGGCCCCACGTTTGCAACCCTTAACGGCACTGCAACAGCTTTCAACGCCACTACAACCGTATCATTTGAATATGGTACGACTATTGCTTACGGACAAACTGCTGCCGCAACTCCGGGCACAGTAACAGGTAACCTTGCAACCAACTTCAACACCACCCTGGGCTCACTGGTTATCAATACAACCTACCATTTCAGGGCTAAGGCGGTGAACGTCGCCGGTACTGTGTATGGCACCGACCAGACCTTCTTCACCACCTGCGTTGTTCCCCCGACTCCGGGAGCAATATCCGGTCCTACCGCAGTCTGCCAGAGCACCGGCGGATATACCTATTCGGTACCCCAGGTTCCTTACGGATTTATCTATAACTGGTCTTTCCCTGCTGGTTTCACCATCACTACTTTCCCGAATTCAAACGTGGTAACGGTAAGTGCTTCAGGTGCAGCAGTACCAGGAACAATTTCAGTGTACGCCTCCAGCAACTGCGGAGCCAACAGCCCTTCATCAACCATGGCAGTAGCAGTGAATCCCTTACCTGTTCCTACTGTTACAGGAGCTTCACCGGTTTGCCAGTCGACGAACAATAACTATACCTCACAGAGCGGCATGACGGGCTATACCTGGACTGCCGGCGACGGAACGGTCACCCCTACAGGCAACCCGGGCATCGTTACGATCAACTGGCCTACCGCCGGAGCAAAGACGGTCGGAGTTATCTATACCAATCCCGCAACAGGATGTACTGCAGCCGCACAGGGTACTTTACCCGTAACGGTCAATGCAGCACCGGTTCCAACCATCACAGGAAGCAACAACCTCTGCGTCAACTCAGGCTATTATGATTATCTTACCCAGTCGGGAAAGACAGGTTATGTATGGACTGTTTCCTCAGGCGGTTTGATTACCGGCGGCCAGGGAACATTCGATGTGGAGATACAGTGGAATACACCCGGAGCACAGTGGGTAGCCGTTAATTATAGTAACGGATCGGGATGTTCAGCTCCCGCAGCAACGGTATTCAACGTGAATGTTAACGGTATACCGGGAACCCCGGGCGCTATTTCAGGACCTTCTCCTGTTTGCGTCGGCAGCCAGGGTATCACCTATTCAGTTCCTCCGATTACCAATGCAGTATCCTATGTATGGAATGTACCTGCAGGTGTGACTATTGCATCAGGTTCAGGCACCAATTCCATCACCGTGGACTTTGCAGCCAATGCAGTGACAGGCGACTTTACAGTGTATGGCAACAGTATCTGCGGCAATGGCCCTGTTTCAGCTGCTTACACCGTTACAGTTACCCAGATCCCTGCTGCAGCAGGCAGCGTTTCGGGTGACAATGCAGTTTGCGCAGGCTCAATCGCTGTTCCTTATTCGGTAGCTCCGATAGCCAGTGCCACAGGATATAACTGGACACTTCCAACCGGCGCAACGATCTCCTCGGGTAACAACACCCCGAACATCATGGTTGATTTTGCAGTGGGAGCACTTTCAGGCAATATCACGGTATCAGGGGTGAACTCCTGCGGAACCGGCACGGTATCGCCTTCGTACGCAGTAACTGTATATCCTATGCCCGATGCCCCCCAGATCACAAATCACGGGGATACCCTTTACAGCAGCATAGCCAATAACAACCAGTGGTTCTATGAAGGCGCACCTGTAACTACGGGAACAGGCCAGACTTTCGTGGCACATTATACAGGTACCTATTGGGACGAGATCGTGACCAACGGCTGCGAATCGGATACTTCAAACCACATCTATATTACTGTTACAGGTGTGAACGACCCATCGGAAAGCAACTTCGTGGTTTATCCCGTTCCTAACGACGGACAGTTCAAACTGATCATGAATGCACCTGCAGCTGCAACATACGACATCAGCATCTCTAATAACATAGGTGTGAATGTTTACAGCAGGCAGAATGTAACGGTGAACGGCAAGAGCGAATTTAAGATTGACCTTCGCCCTGTGGCAGCAGGCGTTTATACCATGGTCATCCGCAACGGCGAAAACAAAGTCGTAAGGAAGATCATCGTCAACCGCTAGCATCATCATACTATTCTGATCCTCAGTGATCAGAGTCAAATAACCTCAAGAGGCTGTCCTGCTTAACCCGGGACAGCCTCTTTTGCATAAAGAATTCGCCAGGGGCATTTTTTGATTAACTTTGTATGTCGTTTTGGCCTGTATGAGAATACGATATATGATCCGCCTGTTATTGTTTGCCTTCCTTCTCCAGGCAAACCAGGCAGTCTTTGCTTCTCACTCTCCTTCAAGCTCGGCCCTCCTTAAAGGCAAGGTCACCGATGCTGCGACAAACAATCCCATTGTTGGCGCAAAAATCACGGTGAATGGGAGTTATACTTATTCGGTGAGGCTGGGCGATTATGCCATGGCGGTTGACCCACCCGGCACCTACACTCTTACCTGCACAAAACCAGGCTTTGATTCCTATACCTCGGCCCCCGTGAACTTCCAGTCGGGGGTGGTAACCACCATCAATATACAGCTTTCCGAAACAACCACGCCATGCACAGGTATGCTTGCAAACCTCGATACGGTTTTGCACCATGTGAACCTCAGCTGGAACAGGCCGGCTGGCGATTATCAGCTTTTGTATGACGATGGCATAGAAGACGCTTTTACCATCTGGGCCCTGGCAGGCAACATGAACGCATTGAAGATCACCCCCCTTGCATACCCTGCAAACGTCCTGGGCGGGGCTGTCAATATTGGCAAGCCCGCCGATTATCCCGCGGGCAGCAATCCCTTCAATACCTTCCAGGTGCTGATCATGGATGCCGGCGGCAGCGGAGGACTTCCCGGCAGCATACTGGCAGGTCCGCTTGACGTTACGCCTGCCGTCTACGGCTGGAATGATTTCACTCTGCCATCCGCAGTCAATATTAGCTCAGGAAATTTCTATATTGTGATGGTGCAGGGAGGCAATCCGCCCAATGCAGCCGGACTGGCGGTGGACCTCACCACGCCCGTCTACCGCAGCTATTCAAAAAATGTTACAGGCAACGGAAACTGGCTGCCGGCCAGCGGGAATTTCATGATGAGGGCCCTGATGAACGGCCCCGGCGGCCCGCCAACAAGCAACAAATCTGCCGAAAGTGTCACAAGCTACAAGGTGTGGAGGCTGCGGCAGGGTGAAGAATCCAACCCCCAGGCCTGGACCCAGCTCACTCCGGTCACGGTGAACAACACCATTGATTCGGCCTGGAACAACCTGCCTTGCGGGCCTTACCTCTGGTCGGTTGTCGCTGAATACCCCGGCAACCGGGAGTCAGCAACGGATTTTTCGAATATTATAGGCAAATGCTGGACTTCGGATGTCATTGTGAACCTCACCATGAGCTGCTCCGCTTCAACCACTGCGGGGACCCAGGTGCAGCTGAGGAACCAGGTGTATACCGATACCGTTTACACCGCCATCTGCGACAGCTCGGGAACCGTGGTTTTTCATAAGGTCTGGAAGGGCTCCTATACGGTAACGGCGAATAAGTTCGGTTACCAGAATTACAGCGGAAGCATAGTGGTGATGGGGCCGGTTACCGATAATATCACCCTGCTCCAGCGAAGATCACCGCCTACACACCTCCTTGTCGACAGCCTCAGCCTGCATTCAACCTGGGATGTACCTTATTATAATGTGAACCTCCTGGGCGAGGACTTCAGCGGCAGCTTCCCGCCCCAGGGCTGGACTGTCGAAGGGGGCAGCAACTGGAGGCAGTCCACTTTTGGCCACCCGGCTTATTCGGCCATGTTTGACTGGACCCCCAGGGTCTATAATTATAGCCAGTCATTGGTCAGTCCTTATGTGACAGGCATTAACAGCCCCATACTGACATTGAAATATGATATTTACCTCGACAATTTTTCCTCCACGGGCCAGGAGTTTCTGAAGATAGAGATCTCAGACGGCAGCAGCTGGCAAACCCTGAAAACCTGGACCAATTCGGGAGGCGATATACAATGGACCACCGACCAGCTCGACATTTCTTCTTATGCCAATAAGACGTTCAGGGTCAGATTCAGGTCGGGCGGGCCCGATTCCTACCAGGTCAACGGCTGGTATATAGATAATGTGCTGGTCTACGGTTCCGAATCGGCCCACCTTCTGGCGCCCTGCATTTACGGCTATAATTTTTACCTCGATAACGTCCTCCTGGCCATCGTCACCTCAAACAATTATACCATCCCCGGAACCGCAGTCAAATACGATTCAACCTATACCGCCTGCGTGGTGGCCATTTATACCAGCGGGTATTCGGCCAGCGTATGCACCCAGTTCACTTCGAAATTTTTATGGCCCCCCCTTAACCTTACCGGGCTTGCAGCAGGAGATACCGCGAAACTTCAGTGGCAGAAGCCCCTGTATATGATTGACACCACGCATTACACCCCTGCTGGCATACTGGGTTATAATGTTTACCGGGACGACAGCCTCCTGGTTTATGTACAGGGCCCAAATGTGCTCTCATACAAGGATGCAGGGCTGGATCCCGGCAGTTACAATTACTCGGTTTCGGCGGTGTATGACCTTTCATTTTATGGCCACCAGGGACAGCAGGGAAATTCCATGCGTACAGGCCCGGTAAATGTGCAGATACATTACGGACTGCCCATACCCTTTTATGAGCCCTGGGACCAGGGAAGTTTCTCATTCAACAGCTGGACTTTCCCTTCGGGACCGGGCAACTGGTCGGTAAGTCAGAATACAGGAAACCCCGCTCCCTCTGCGGTGTTCAAGGGAGTTCCCCAGGAAACGAACTATAATAACATACTCGAAAGTCCGGCCCTGGATGCCACGGCTTACTCCTGCGCCACCATCTGGCTCGATTTTGATGTGAAGCTCGAAAGCAATGTAGCTGGCGGCACCGAAAAGCTTATCCTCGATGTGTATTATAACAGGATGTGGCACCAGAAAGCTGAATTCCTGAATACCGGGAATATTGACTGGACTCATAACCATATAGATATCAGCGCAGTAAAACAGAAAGGCTTCAAACTCAGGTTCAGGGCGACAGGGGCGAACTCTTCAAATATTCTGAACTGGTATGTGGATAACATTTCGGCTTACCCTATCTGCCTGCCCGCGGTGGGTCTTACAGGCGAAGCTTATGCCATGGATACCCATCTCGGCTGGAGCCCGCCCCAGTGCAACGGGGGAGGCACTCACCTGAATGAAGGCTTTGAGGAACAGTATTTTCCTCCTGCGGGCTGGGACAGGATCATCACCAATAATTCGGCCACCTGGAGCCATGAAGGCCCGTCTTCACCCATGGGAGTGCATTCGGGCAATTACTGCGCAGGGCTGTTCTGGGATTATTACCACCAGGATGAATGGATCATAGCCAGGAATATATATATTGACGGCAACCTTCATTTCTGGAGTTTCGCTTACCAGGGCTCGGCCCATAACGATCATTATTATGTGCAGGTTTCAACAGACCATGGGCAGAGCTGGGTAACGATGATGGATATGTCGGCCCTGCCTCCTTTCCCCGGCACCGGGGGATATAATCACTGGCAGCAGCCTTATGTTGTTGATATGTCGGCCTTCCTTGGCGATGCCGTTGATATTGCCTGGCATGCGGTAGATGGCAACAACCAGGGGTTATGGTATTATTGGGGCATCGACGACTGCTCCATCGGCAGTAAAAAAATACATTTAAAGTCGGGTGCCGATTATTATGATGTATACCGTTCCGAGGGGACTGCTGGTAATTATTCAAAGATCAACCAGGCTCCGGTGTATGACACTTCGTATGTTGATCCTAACCTCCCGGTGGGGCAGTACCATTATTATGTTCAGATAGTCAATCCCGATTGCACCGAATCACTGCCTTCCGATACGGTGATGGTCGATGTAATGACTTCAGTTCCGGGTAATCACAGCGCCGGCATCAGGGTTTACCCCAATCCCACTACTGGCCGTATCATGGTCAGATCGGTACAGCCTGTTGACAGGCTCACAGTTACAGACCTCCCTGGGAAAGTCGTTATGGATATGGTACGAAGGAATGAAACGGAAACCATGCTCGATCTTTCGGGGCTGTCGCAGGGGTTATACATACTGAAAGTGTTTTCGGGGAGCTCCTGCAGTACGGTTAAGATCTCTTTAACCAAATAAAAAACCCGCCATTGAAGCGGGTCTTGCAGGGGTAGTGTGTCTTTCTTACTTTTCGTAAGTCAGCCATAGCAAACCAAGGAAGGTGGGTTCATCTACACGCATGGAACGGGCGCCCGCTTCAGAAATATTGATCGTTATGGTTTTTGATTTATCGCCTGAGGTGAATATCACCCCGCTCTTTTTCTTATTCATTTTCCAGGTCCCGCTTACGGGTTTGCCGTTCATGGTCACCGATGCGGTATTATCGGCATTGAACTCCAGCTTTTCCTTTAAGTCGGGATAATAACCGGCCAACTTTGAAAAGTTTCCTTTTTCTGCATCAATCAGGGCGGGCTTGAGTTCACGGCTTGAAGGATCAATAGTAGCATGCTGGGCTGCAACTGCTATCTTGTCGGTACTGTCGGTGATGGCACCTATGGAAACCAGTTTTTCGAGCTTCCATGATCCGATTACTTTGGTACGCTGTAACTGAGGAACATTGCTGCAGGAATAAAGAAAAGTTATACACAATATAAAGATGAAGGGTTTTGCAAAAGATTTCATAGCGCTTTATCGTTTTATTTTTGCAAAAATAATCAATTTTCGGCATAGACCGGTTCCAGTGAAAAAAGTAAAAAATAATTGAGAAAAGTTTGCTTTTTAGTAAATAAATAGTTTTATATTTGCTGTCGGAATAAGAAAGTTAGTTTGCTTTTTTATCATATTTAATACTAACACAAACAGAATCAGTCATTTAGGATGAAAAGCCTGAATGATAATAACTATTTATGAAGCAAATCCCTATATATATCAATTGTAAAATTGATCCCCATATTATCAATAATCATTTATTAATAACCAAAACTTTAACATTATGAAAAATGTTACAAAGATTATGCAGGTGCTGATGGTATTCGTGCTATTGGCGTTTGCATCTCAAACCATCGCTCAGACTACTTTACTGACCGAAGGTTGGGAATCCGCAGTCGCTGGCTCTACTACGCCTCCGGCAGGTTGGGGTATGGACGTTGTGGCAGGTTCGAATATAACCTACTACCAAACGTCAGGCACCTGGCCAACCGTTGCTCCGTACGAGGGCGCACGTCTTGTGGAATTCCAGTCATTCAATTACTCAACAGCCACCAACAGGTTAAAGAGGACCACCGCTATTTCAACGGTAGGGTACGGCAATGTCACGGTTGACTTTGCCTGGTATACCGACAACGGTTATGCCGGCACTACCACCGAAGGCGTTACTGTACAATGGTCAACCAATGGTACGACCTGGACCAGTTCCAACTTCTATATGCGTTATTCTGCAACCAACCAGTGGGTCATCGAAAACTGCCCCCTTCCTGCAGGCGCATCCAACCAGGCAACTCTTTATGTTGCATTCTATTTCAACTCGAATTTCGGCGACAACTGCCACATGGACATCATGCATGTTAAAGGAAGCCCGCTGGGTAACCTTACAGGTACTGTTAAGAACTGTTACAACAACGCACTTTTATCCGGAGCATCGGTAAGTTGCGGTGGTGTTGGCCCGGTTCTTACAAACGGTGCTGGTGTTTATACCATTAACGGTATCAGTGCAGGTGCACAAACGGTAACCGCCACCATGGCTGGTTATTCATCTTACGGTCCTGCCCCTGTGACGATTATTGGTAACCAGACAGTCACTTATAACTTCTGTTTGAATCCTATCCCTGCCACTCTTGCAGGTATGATCACCGATTGTGCAAACAACGCCCCCATCATCGGTGCCAAGCTCACAGTCACCACCACTCCTGCCACTATTGGTTATTCAGTGATAGGCGGCCAGTATTCCCTGAGTATTTTCCCTGGTGGCACCTATTCGGTGACCATTCATAAAGCAGGTTTCATGGATACTACTGTTAACAACGTGGTTTTAACCTCGGCTGTTACCACAACCCTGAACATGTGTTTAAGGGAAAGTATCAATACCCCCAACCAGCCTTTCACCGCAGCTCTTAACAGTGGCAACACTGCAGTAAACCTGAACTGGGGTGTCCCCACAGGCCAGTATGAGTTGCTCTATGATGACGGCAAGCAGGACACCAACACCGTTTGGGCCAGTGCAAACAACCTGAACGCAGTGAGAATGACACCCGTCGCTTACCCTGTTTCTGCAGTTGGCGGTTCTGTCGATATCGGCGAATCCTATTCATATCCCAACGGTACCACCGTTGCTTCCCTTACCCCATTCACCATGCAGGTGTATGATGCAACAGGCACAGGCGGCGCTCCCGGAACAGCTCTCGGAGCCGCTGTAACCGTTACTCCCACCACTTTCGGTTGGAACTCATTCAACATCACAGGCGTCAATATCACCAGCGGCAATTTCTGGCTCGTTATGAAACAGGCCGGCGTACCTCCCGCTGCTGCACGTCTTGCAGTTGATACTTCAAGCACCCAGCTGAGGTCATGGCAGAAATACGGCACAGGCCCATGGTTACCCGCAAGCGGTAACTTCATGATCCGTGCTATCGCCAACGGCCCCGGTGGCCCACCGGAAAACCCGGTAGCTGTTACTGGTTACCAGGTTTACAGGCTCTTCGGACAGGATACCGGTAACCCGGCAAACTGGATCCCGGTTAGTGCTCCAACAGCAAACAATACCGTTGATCCTTCCTGGCCTTCATTGCCCGACAGTGCTTATATCTGGGCAGTAAAAGCTCATTATGGCGGAACCCGCTGGTCAAACTCTATTTTCTCAAATTATCTTGGGAAAAACAGGAATGCAGCTGTAACAGTTAATGTTATGTTGACCTGTGCTGCCACTCCGTTGGCCGGTACTACGGTAACATTAACCTCATTGGCTCCATTTACCTCATGGTTCGTTTATACTGCAACAACAGATGCAACGGGTAAAGCTACTTTCACCGGAGTACAAAAAGCTCCTTACCAATTGAAAGTAACCCGTTCAGGTTATGATATGACCACCATGAATGTTTCAATCTATGGTGACCGTATCTATAACATCACTGCTCTTCAGACCAAATACCCGGCCTCCAAAGCAGTCATAGACGGCAAGTCGCTGTTCATGCATTGGACACCTCCCGGACCTCATATCTTTGCTATGAATGAGGATTTCAGTGGCGGTTTCGCACCCAACGCATGGGTTAACCCAACAGGCTACTGGCAGATCATGACAACCGGTAACCCCGGGAATTGTGCCGAATACAGCTGGTCGCATTTCCAGACAGGCTATTCGACCACCCTGACTTCAAAGAGTATCACCGGTATGGGCGCACCCGACTTCAAGTTGTACTGGGATATCTTCCTCAGCGACTTTGCAGGCGACGGTAACGAACAGCTGGATGTTGAAATCCAGGTTGGCGGCGCAGGTGCATGGACAAGCCTGAAACATTATGCCAATACAGGAAATCTTTCATGGCAGACCGATTCAGCTTCCCTCACTGCTTATACCAACAACACCTTCAAGATCCGTTTCAATGCCCATGGTGCTGACTCATACAACATCAACAACTGGGATATCGACAACGTGAAGGTTGTTTCCAACATTCCTGATCCCAAACCTTGTATCCTTGCATACAATGTTTACCTCAACGGTATTATGGACGGTACTGCAATGGATACTGTTTATACTGTTCCCGGTAACCATGTTGTTTACGGAACAACCTATACCGCCTGCGTAAAGGTAGTGTACGGAAGCGGAACATCAGCTCCTGCCTGCACAGCTCCTTTCGTTTCAAGGTGGCTCTGTCCTCCGACCAACTTCGCCGGTCAGGCAATCGAAGCTACAGCTTATCTTACATGGACCAAACCTTCATGCGGCTGTACTCTCGGCAACCTCATCTACGACAGTGGTGTGATGGGCAATGGTCTTTCGATCAACCCCGGTTTCAACATCCAGATGGGTGACTATTTCCCGCTTGCCGGAACAGCAGCCGGAACCATCACTGGTTTTGACATCATGTTCACATCTGCCAACGGCTCGGCTTCTCATGCCACCAGTGTATATGTTTACGGTCCCGGTCCTGCCCACGCTTTATTGGGAGTTTCTGACCAGTTCATTAACGGACCTGCATCCGGATGGCCAGCCGGTTCATGGGTACATGTAACCTGTACACCTGGAATAGCCTATACAGGACCATTCTATGCATTGGTTGACTACAACCAGACTGTCCTTATCAACTATATGGGCCTGGATGTTACAACTGCAACATACGATCCTCAGGGTCTTGCATGGGCAAACTATGCAGGTGCATGGGCTTATGCAACCACCACCTTCGCTCTTGCAGCTCCTGAAACCTTCATCATTCGTGCTGTCAGCTGCATCAGTAGCACAGACAAAGCAGGTGAGATGACTGTTATTGATCCTACAACTATCAGCAATAGCGCCCCTGTTCCTGCAGCTGCAAATTATGCAAGCGCAACGAACATCAGCGAACCGACTGGTAATCCTCCTTTACCAATGGCACCTGCTGCTGCTCCTACATTACTTGGTTATAATATCACACGCGACGGCTCTGCTCTGCCTTACATCGGCAACCCGAACACGCTGTCATACTATGATAACAACCTGAACCCCGGTACCTATCATTATTGTATTACCTCTTACTGGGATGTGACTCCGATTCAGCCGTTACATGATAACTCAGCACCCGTTTGCGGTGTAACCGTTACCATCAACTACGGCCGTCCTCTGCCATTCTGCGAAACATGGGATGCTGGTACATTGGCATTCAACAACTGGACCGCTGTTGGCAACTGGAGCTGCAATACCGGCTTCGGTAACCCGGCACCTGCTGCTGACTTCTCATGGCAGCCTTCTTTGAACAACTATAACGACACTCTGCAGTCGGCTACTTTCTCTGCAGGTCCTTACAGCTGCGCAAAGATTTATTTAGAGTACGACTATAAACTCCTCGACCGCAACCATACCGGCGCTGAATACCTCACAGTTGAGGAATTAAAGAACGGTGCATGGACGAAAGTTGATGAATATGCAAACAATGGCGATGTCGCCTGGACACACAAAAAGTTCGAACTGAAACAGACCGTAGGCACTGCCTTCAAGGTTCGTTTCCGCGCTCATGGTGCCCATTCACTCGATATCCTCCATTGGTATGTAGACAACATCTGCATGTATGCAGTTTGTAACCGTCCGCTTACCCTGACCTACACAGAATCACACAATACCGTGAACCTGTCCTGGTTAGTACCGACCTGCAAAGCTTCAGGACCTCCGGCTCATTGGATCCATTGGGATGATGGTGTAAACTTCAACTCAATCGGTACCGGTGGTGCTGCTGACTTCGATATCGCTGGCTATTGGACTTCCTCACAGATCGCAAGTCTCTCCGGTGGTTCAATCACCAAGATTTCCTTCTACCCCAACAGCGCAGGCGCTGCAGCTTTCAGGGCACGCGTTTATACAGGAGATCCTTCCGGAACTCCGACCTTGGTGTGCGACCAGGCTGTTCCTACTGTAACTTATGATCAATGGAATACCGTAGTTCTTAACACCCCGGTGTTGATCGACGTATCCAAAGGCCTCATGATTGCAATGAATGTAAACGCTACCAGCGGCTGGCCCGCAGGTTGCGATGCAGGTCCTGCAATCGATGGTTCAGGCGATATGATGCTGTGGCAAGGTGCATGGGTTACTCTTATCTCATTGAACCCGTCACTCGATTACAACTGGAACGTACAGGGTTATGTTGAAACCGTTAAGGGTGCAACAGAGCCTATCGTTCTTACTCAGCCTATACAGCCGATGTCAAGCGGTTCTATCTCTGCAAGCGGTCATATTGCAAGCAGTACGAATGCTATCTTTAACAAGGGTGGCAACGAGGCCCAGGGTGCTTCAATCCTCATGGGTTACAACGTGTATCGTACCGACTCAACTGCCAATATGTCAACTTCACATAAGATCAACAGCAATCTCGTAACAGGTCTTACCTATACCGACCTTATTCCTTTGGTTGGTTGGGGAACTTACAAGTACAATGTTACAGCTGTCATGAACGACTCTATTACCAATACCTTCCTCTGCGAATCACCGAACTCCGACACTGTCACCGTTCAGTTCCCGCACGTAGGTATTACCGAAATCGGAAACGGCCAGATCATGGTATACCCGAATCCTGCAACTGATAATGTAAATGTGAAGTCTGACTTCACCGTTACATCAATCGAAGTGATGAACTACACCGGTCAGACCGTTTACAGGAATACTACTGTAAACTCAAAGACCACTCAGTTCAACGTTTCGACACTGCAGGCCGGCATCTACTTTGTAAAGGTTGCTACCGACCAGGGAGCCCGTACATTGAAGATCACAGTCACACGCTAATCTTTAATTAGATATATCATGGGAGGCCGGCTTTTTAGCCGGCCTCTTTTTTTATACCTATCTTTGCCGCTCCTATGGTTTCAGTTTCAAACATCTCGGTGCAGTTCGGGGGGGAACCCCTCTTTGACCATGTTTCCTTCATCATTAACGACAAGGACCGAATAGGCCTGGTCGGGAAAAACGGTGCAGGGAAATCCACCCTGCTTAAAATTTTCTACGGTATACATAAGGCCGATGAAGGCGAAATGGTGGTACCCGAAGGACAAACCATAGGCTACCTCCCCCAGGAAATGGAAGTGCAAAGCAGGGAGTCGGTCATTGCCGAAGCATCCATGGCCTTTTCGGAGATCGTTGAAATGGAGAAGCAGATAAAGATCCTTGAACAGGAGATTCATTCGCGCACCGATTTCGAATCGGATGAATACCATAAGCTGCTCAGGAGGCAGAGTGATATCTACGAACGCTACCACCTTATCGGAGGCAGCTCGGTGCATGCCGATGTTGAAAAAGTACTGATAGGGCTCGGTTTTGCCCGAAGCGATTTCGAGCGCCGGATGAGTGAATTCAGCAGCGGATGGCAGATGAGGGTCGAGATTGCCAAGATACTGCTTCGCCAGCCCGACCTTATCCTACTGGATGAGCCTACCAACCACCTTGATATTGAAGCCATACAATGGCTTGAAAATTTCCTGGTCCAGTACCGCGGGGCTGTCATCCTGGTATCGCACGACAGGGCCTTTTTGGATAATGTGACTACACGAACCATCGAAATTACGATGGGCAAGATCTATGATTTCAAGTCCAATTACTCGGGCTATGTGGATATGCGGGAAGAGCGCATCGAAAGTCAGATTGCCACCAGGGAGAACCAGCAGAGGCAGATCCGCCAGGTTGAACGTTTTATCGAAAGGTTCAGGTACAAGAACACCAAGTCAAAACAGGTGCAGTCCAGGATCAAAATGCTGGAGAAGATGGATGTGGTTGAAGTCGAAGGCACGGATGAGTCTTCCATTCACTTCCGTTTCCCCCCGGCACCCCATTCGGGCAAGATTGTGCTTGAAGGCAAAGGTATCATTAAGGACTATCCCCAGCGCAGGGTGCTGCACTCGCTGGAATTCTCGGTGATCAAAGGCGACCGTGTAGCCTTCGTGGGACGCAACGGTGAAGGCAAGACCACGCTTTCGAAGATCATTGCAGGGGTCCTCGAATATGCTGGTGAACTTAAAATCGGCCATAACGTAGTTACAGGATATTACGCCCAGGACCAGGCCGAGCATCTCAACCCCGATCTCACTGTTTTTAAGACGATAGATGAGATCGCCCAGGGCGACATCAGGCCTAGGCTCAAGGGCATACTCGGAGGTTTCCTTTTCAGCGGCGAGGATATCGAAAAAAAAGTGAAAGTGCTCAGCGGGGGCGAACGCTCGAGGCTGTCCATAGCAAAACTCCTGCTCACCCCTGCCAACCTGCTGATACTTGATGAGCCTACGAACCACCTCGACATGCGCTCGAAGGACATACTGAAAAGCGCCCTTCTGCAGTACAACGGAACCCTTATCATTGTATCGCATGACCGCGACTTTCTGCAGGGCCTTACCAACAGGGTGTTTGAATTCAGAGAAGGCGGGATAAGGGAGTATATAGGTGATATTTATGATTACCTCGACCAGAGGAAAATAAGGGAGCTTTCCGATCTTGAACGCAATGCTTCGGGCCCCAAAGACAGCCAACCCGAAAATGTTTCGGCCAGCAAGGTCATTTATGAAAAAAAGAAGGAATCCGAGCGTGACCTGCGAAGGATCCGCAACCAGATAGAACGCTCTGAAAATGAGATAGAAAAGCTCGAGAATTCAGTAAAAGTCCTCGAGGGCATGCTTGCCGAGCCGCACAGGCATGAGGCCAGGATTAAAGATGGTTCACTTTACAGGGAATACGAGGAAATGAAATCAAAACTGGCTGCCGGGATGCACCAATGGGAGCATCTGCATAACGAGCTGGAGAAACTGCTCTAGGCACCGTCACCACCATGGCTCAGCCCTCAGGCTTTGCACCGTCACCCCCCGGGCTCAGGCCCTGGGCTTTGATCAGCTTTCCCGGTTCACCATCTGCCCTGCAATTTCAAGCAAAGTCTGCTTTTTATTGGCAGGGATATTGATCTGCTCGATGATGGAAAGGGCTTTTGCAAAATACTCATCGATGAGTGCACGGGTCACGCTGTCAATCTGAAGTTCCCTGTAAATACCTGTGATCGTTTTTACTTTTTCCTTTACCGGTATCGATTTTTCATTGAAATGCTTTGAAAGAAATTCCAGCGAACTCCCGCCTGCACGTTCAAAGGCCTTAAGGTAGAGGTAGGTTTTCTTGTTGGTAACTATATCGTTGCCTATTTCCTTGCCGAATTTATCCTCATCCCCAAACACATCCAGGTAATCATCCTGAAGCTGGAATGCCAGCCCGAGATTTTCACCGAAAGCATAGATCAGGTCAGCTTCCCTGTCGGATGCCTTTGCTATGATAGCCCCGAGTTTGAGGCTGCATGAGATCAGGACTGCGGTCTTCAGCCTGATCATCAGTATATAATCAGCAATCGACACATCCCCCCTGTATTCATAATCCATATCGTACTGCTGTCCTTCGCAAACCTTGCGGGCTGTATCGTTGAACAGTTCGAGCACCTGTGGGAGCAGGGCAGGCGTGGTCTTTGTGACCAGCTCATAGGCCATAACGAAAAGCGTATCCCCCGAAAGTATGGCCGAATTGGTGTTCCATTTTTTGAAAACCGTTTCCTTTCCTCTCCTCAGAGGGGCCTGGTCCATGATATCGTCGTGAAGAAGGGTGAAATTATGGAAGAGTTCGAGCCCCATTGCAGGTGCCAGGGCCTCATTGATATTTCCCCCGAACATGTCGCAGGACATCAGCGTGAGCAATGGCCTCAGCCTTTTGCCGCCGAGTTCCATCATGTATTTTATCGGATCGTATAAAGAAGAAGGTGCAGAGTGAAAATCAGCCGTGTGAAAGGCCGTTGAAATGATATCCTGCAGTTCTTTTTTCTTGTACATGTGGATGATCTGCTACTGTTTATTTCGAAAACCCCGGGAGGTCGTCAAGGTTCAATAAATACTGTCCGTACCCGCTTTTCAGAAGAGGTTCTGCCAGCTTTGTCAGCTGTTCCCGGCCAATGAACCTCATCCTGTAGGCGATCTCCTCAATGCAGCCTATTTTCAGCCCCTGCCTGTTCTGGACGACTTCAACGAAGGTTGCGGCCTGGAGCAGGGATTCAAACGTGCCGGTATCGAGCCAGGCTATGCCGCGGCTCAGCACCCCAACCTTTAGCAGGCCCTGTTCCAGGTAATAGCGGTTTACATCGGTGATCTCGTATTCACCCCTGGGGCTTGGTTTGATATTCGCAGCGACTTCAACCACTGAATTATTGTAAAAATACAGTCCGGGGACAGCAAAATGCGATTTTGGCTGTTTAGGTTTTTCTTCAATCGAAAGCGCTTTGTGGTTTTCGTCAAATTCAACAACCCCATAACGCTCGGGATCATTCACGTGGTAAGCGAAAACAATCCCGCCTTCGGGTTTTATGCTGTCCTGCACCACCTGCGACAAGCCGTTTCCATAGAAAATGTTGTCGCCCAGTACCAGCGCCACATCATCATTGCCTATAAAATCTTTCCCTATCACAAATGCCTGGGCCAGTCCGTTTGGCACAGCCTGTTCGGCATACGAAATTGACATTCCAAGGTCGGTTCCGTCACCCAGGAGTTTAGGGAAATTCGGGAGGTCGAAAGGGGTGGAAATTATCAAAATTTCCCGAATCCCTGCCATCATCAGCACCGACAAAGGATAGTAGATCATGGGCTTGTCGTAAACAGGCATCAGCTGCTTGCTAACCGCCAGGGTCAACGGATGCAGCCTCGTCCCTGCCCCCCCCGCTAAAATAATACCTTTCATAACTTCACTTTTTATTTACCAATCACGGATCACGATTCACGGATCACGATTCACGGATCACGATTCACGATTCACGGTTCACGGTTCACCGTTCACCATCCTCATCCTCAAAGATCTCCAACAGGGGTTCCTCAAACGCCTTGGTCGTGCTCCATTTGTCAAGGGTCAGCAACATCGACGGCAGGACGAACATATTAAGCAGTCCGGCAACGAGAAGAGTGATCGAGACCAAAAAGCCCAGTGCCTGGGTGCCACCGAAAGTCGAGAGTATGAACACCCCGAAGCCGAAGAACAGCACCGTAGATGAATAAATCATGCTGTACCCTGTCTCTTTCAGGGCCGAGATAACAGAATAGGGGATGTTGTGGTTAGAGTGCTTTAACTGAAGCCGGTAGCGCGAGAGGAACTGTATAGAGTTATCCACCGAGATCCCTAAAGCAATGCTGAAGATAAGAATGGTCGAAGGCTTGATGGGTATTCCTGTAAATCCCATCAGGGCCGCGGTCATCAGCTGGGGTATGATATTCGGGATCAGTGAAATAAGTATCATCCTCCAGGAAGTGAACAAAAAGGCAAGTATGGCAGCTATGATAACGATAGCCAAAGCTATGCTCTCCCAGAGGTTCCTGATCAGGAAGTTGGTCCCTTTGAGGAATACCACCGAAGTGCCTGTGACATTCACCGTATATTTTGCCGGGTTGAAAATGCTGTCGATCTTGGGTTTCAGGTTCCTTTGTATGCTGTCTATCTTTTTCGTTCCCACATTGGCCATCTGCACACTCACCCTGGTGATCTGGTAATTGCTGTCGATAAAATTCTTGAGGATGTTCCGTTTTTTAGGCTTCATGTCGGGAATGTAATCAGCCATGAAAGCAATCTCATTGGAGTTCGGCAGTGAATAGAACTTCGGGTCCCCCCCGTAAAATGCCTGCTTTGCAGTCTTGATGACTTCCACCACCGAAAGGGGTTTCGACAGTTCACAGTACTTCGCAAGGGTATCCTGGAGCCTGTCAATTTTTTTCAATGTCGAAAGCTGCAGCACTCCTTTTTTCTTTTTTGTGTCTATGGATATCTCGAGGGGCATGATGCCGTTGAAATTCTTCTCAAAGAACAGCAGGTCTTTATAGATAGGGTCCTTTTTGGAGATGTCGTCGACAATGGTACCCGAGGTATGCAGCAGGCTGGCGCCAACTACGCCGAAGACCACGCAAATTCCCATGGCGATATAAATATAGGTCCTGTAATTGGTTACCCAGAAAACGGCTTTGTCGATCAGCTTCTGCGCGAGGCTGGCCTCGATATGCTTAACATGCTTGCTTTCGGGAGCGGGAAGGAAGCTGAAAATAATAGGCACCAGGGTGAGCGAAAGAGCATAAACCACCATGATGTTGATAGCTGCGATGGTCCCGAATTCGACCAGCAGTTTATTGCGGGTGATGGTGAATGCCGCAAAACCCGCGGCAGTGGCTGCGTTGGTGAGCAGGTTCGCCATGCCAATCCTCTGGATGACCCTCGACAGGGCTTTCGCCTGGTTGCCGTGATGCGAGAATTCGTAATGATATTTGTTCAGGATAAAGATGCAGTTCTCAACGCCTATCACTATGAGCAGGGGAGGGATGATAGCTGTAAGCATGGTGATCTTGTAGGCGAATAGCCCCATGAACCCCAGGGCCCAGGTCACCGAGATGATGATCACCAGCATGGGGAAAATCACCGCCTTGAACGATCTGAAGAAAATGAAAAGGAAGAAAGCCGCGATCAGAAGCGTAAGGACGACAAAAAGTTTCATCTCATCCTGCAGCTTTTTTGCGATCAGGGTCTGTATATACGGCAAGCCCGAATAATGCGGTTCTATATTGTTTGCCCTGCTGAAATTCTCGACTTTGGCTTTGATCTGATTCACCAGGGCTAACCTGGATTTGGAATGGATCAGGGTTTTATCGAGGGTAAGCGCAAACAGGTAAGCCGAAGTGTTTTTGTTGAAAACCAGTCCGTCGTAAAAAGGTAAAGAAAGGATGAGGTTTCGTATTGAATCGAGTTCCTTCTGTGAGGATGCCTTTTTGGGTGAGATAGGCACGAAAACGAACTTGCGCAAAGAATCGTTTTTGACCAGGTTGAATATCCTTGTTACAGATACAACCCCTTCAACTCCTTTGATCTTGCTCAGCGAATCGCTTAGCTCGAATACTGCATTGAAGTTTTTAAGCTGGAACATCCCCGGGTCTATAATGCCGATGAACATCACCGTGCCGTCTTCACCGAACTGCGAGATGAATTTCTGGTAGACTTTGATAGTAGTATCGGTTGCGGGGAGTATGCTGGCGTTCTTATACTGTATCTGTACGTCGGTGGCTTTCCAGGCCATGAATGCCGTGCATACTGCGATGGTAACCAGGATGATGATCCGGTTCCTGAGGATGAACCTTACGAGAAAATTCCACATAGTATTTCGAAACTGCGAAAGTACGAAAATCTGCACTATTTCTTCAATTTCAGGCAAATCATTGGTGATTTTGCAACGCCGTGGTTCGCGAGGCTCTTTACATTGCCGCTGTTCGCGAGGCTCTTTACATCGCCGCTACGGTGTGGCGGAGCGACATGATGATATACTATGCCCGCCAACACCAGGCTCCTCGCACCTGATGCGGCTTATGTAAAGAGCCTCGCTCATTACAATGAAGATGTTGCAAAGTTTTCTGTTTAATAATTTCGCTTTTCGCTTTTCGCCTTTCTTACAGTAATTATTTGTAAATTTCGCAGGTGCAAAAAGTACTTTTCATCGATACGGTTCATCCTCTGATCCGGGAGGAGTTGACAGCAATGGGATTCGTATGTGAGGAGTTTCCGAAATATACAGCCATTGACTACAGCAACATCGCTTCAGAATATACGGGGGTCATCATCCGCAGTAAAATAAAAATAGATAAAGCGTTCATTGACAAGGCGATAAAACTGAAATTCGTAGCCAGGGTGGGATCGGGGCTTGAAAATATCGACGTGGCTTATGCCGAAAGCCGGGGCATTCGCTGCCTCAACTCCCCTGAAGGTAACCGCGACGCGGTGGGTGAACATACCCTGGGGATGCTTCTTGCATTACTGAACCGTATCTGCATGGCAAACAGGGATGTACGTGAAGGTGTCTGGGCCAGGGAAAGTAACCGAGGAATCGAGATCAAAGGCAAAACCATTGGCATCATCGGCTATGGTAACATGGGCAGGGCCTTTGCTCAAAGACTTAAAGGCTTCGAAGCCAGTGTTATAGCCTACGATAAATATAAATCTGCGTATGCTGATGAGTACGCGGGTGAATCCACCATGGATGAATTATGCGAAACAGCCGATATTGTAAGTCTGCATGTCCCACTCACCGAAGAGACTCATTACCTGGCTGATGAGAAGTTCTTTAAGAAGTTCAGAAAGAATATTTTCCTGGTCAATACTTCCAGGGGACAGGTGGTCAAAACCTCCGCCCTGGTAGCTGCATTGAAATCGGGCAAGGCCACTGGCGCTGCCCTTGACGTGCTTGAATTCGAAGACAGCTCGTTTGAAGCCCTTTCAAACGATGTCCCTCCTGATCTGAAATACCTGCTTGAAGCTGACAATGTGGTGCTTACCCCTCATGTTGCAGGCTGGACCGTCGAGTCGAATGTCAGGCTGGCGAAGGTGCTGGTTGAAAAGATCGTGAGGGTAAACCGTTAGGAAGACCTTGTGTTTACAAAACCAAAAGTCTCAGATTAATTATTAGTTTTAGAGTATCGAGATCAAAAACTGATAAAAAACTGAGACTTATGGAAACACAAAGTAACAAAATTGATTTTAGTGGGCAACATATTTATGCCGGTTTTAATGTACATTTAAAGAGCTGGAACGTGACCATTTTAACAGAAAAACTTAATTATAAGACATTTACGCAACCACCAAGTGCTGAGGTTTTGCATAATTATCTGGTCAGACATTTTCCCGGCGGGATTTATCACAGCGCATATGAAGCAGGTTTTTGTGGTTACTGGATTCAAAACAAACTGAAGGCATTAGGTGTTGATTCTATTGTTTGTAATGCAGCAGATATTCCAACAAGCAATAAGGAAAAAGTACAGAAGACAGACAAGAGAGACAGTATAAAAATTGCCAAGGCTTTGCGCAGCGGAGATTTAAAATCCATTTATGTTCCTTCAGTAAAAACCTTGGAGGATCGAGTATTAATCCGTACCAGGATTATGCTTGTAAAAGATCTTTCGCGATATAAAAACCGGATAAAATCCTTTTTGTACTTCCATGTCATCGAAGTCCCGGCGCCTTTTTTTAAAACCACGTCTCATTGGTCTAAACGATTTTACACATGGCTTGAGAGCGTCGAACTATCAGAACCCAGCGGTAAACAGGCCTTAACAGCCATCATTACCGAGAGTAAACACCTGAGGCAATCCATTCTGGTAGTTACCCGTCAAATCAGAGAACTGGCCAATACTGAAGCTTATCAAAACCGTCGACTCCTGCTTCAAACCATACCCGGTATTGGTTTATTAACGGCAATGATCATCCTGACTGAACTTGAGACCATCGACCGTTTTCAACGGTTTGATGACTTGTGCGGATTTATTGGTCTGGTTCCATCAACACGTTCTTCAGGTGAAACAGAGAGAGATGGCAATCTTACACCTCGTGGCCATAGTCAATTACGCAGTGCCATTATTGAAAGTTCCTGGGCCGCAGCCAGATTAGATCCGGTACTGAATAAGAGTTACCATGAGTATTGCAAACGGATGGAGAATAATAAAGCCATCATACGTATAGCAAGAAAGCTTCTCAGCCGGATCCGATTTGTTCTTAAAAACAATAAACCCTATGAATATTCAACGATTAACTAACCTATTCATCTATAAAAAATCATCCTTGGTGGGACTGTTATCACGACCTGCAGTTCTTGAAAGAAGAATCTGCTACTAGGAAGACTGCAGCTCACTTATTCTATGAAAATTAAAAACAAGGTAATGCAGCTCAGAATTAACCTGTCTGCTGATAGAAGGATGTTTTTATAGATTGTTATCGTGATTTTTTGAACCTGATTAAAAAAATAATTAATCAGATACTTGTTTTGTAACATAGAAGGTCGTGAAGAAGAACGTGACGATAGTGCGTGACGGTAGTACGTAATGAAGATCGATTTACCCTTACGTTTTACTCTCACGAATTACCCTCACGATTTCCCCTTACGTTTTACCCTCACGATTTCCCCTTACGTTTTACCTTACGAATTACCCTCACGTTTTACCCTCACGTTTTTCATCACGCTGTACCTTCCCGATTTTCCGTAGTTTTGCAAAAAATTTAATCTACCTTCTGATGAAACTTGAGAGTAAGATTTTTAAAGGAAAAACACTGGCTATCCTTTCGGGCGGGGGCGATACCCCGGCCATCAATTCAAGTATTGAGGCAATCCGCAACAGGGCGTCACTACTGGGCTTTAAAGTATACGGAGTGTTGAACGGCTGGAAAGGCCTGCTTGGTGAAGGCGATATTGTTGACCTCACCAACCAGCCTTACGATGGATATTACGGTGGTACAGCCCTGCGGTCAAGCCGCACGAATCCTTTTCCTTCGAAAAAGAATCCCGAAAGCCGGGTCCCGCAGGTACTCAGGAATTTTGAACGCTATAAGATAGACGTCCTTGTGACCATAGGCGGAGACGATACCAACGGGGCGGCAAAGCGGCTTTTCGTGACTGAAGGCATCCCTGTTATCGGGTTTCCAAAAACCATCGACAATGACTTACGTACCCGCACCATCCACCGTTATAAAGGAAAAGATATTGAAGCTGTTCTCTGCCCGGGATTTCCTTCGGCAGCAACTGCCATGATGGAGCTTACCTCCAAACTGAAAACCACGGCCGAATCGCATTCACGCATCCTCGTGCTTGAAGTCATGGGGCGCGATGCAGGCTGGCTTACAGGAACGGCTACCTTCGGGGGCGCCCAGCTGGGCCTGATCCCCGAATTCGATATTACCAAAGAACGCAAGGAGGTCTTCCTTGAAAAAGTAAAGGAGACCTTCATGAGTTCACGAAAAAAATGTATAGTGATCCCCGTTTCTGAAGGACTGCGCTGGTATAATGATAAAACGGGCAAGGTGGATGTCGTTTACGCTTCCTCTGAGCTTGATGAATACGGCCACCCCAGGTTCGGAGGCGTAAGCGGTGTTGTTGCCTCTGAAATTTCTGCAAAGCTCGGCATAGAAGCCAGGGCACAGATCTCTGGTTACTATCCCAGGTCGGGACACTGCAGGCATTACGACCGCAGGCTAACTGCAACCCTTGCCGATAAGGTCGTTGACATGCTGCTTCGCGAGGATTACGGTCAGATGCCTGTTATGAAACGCATTGTGCCTTTTGTTGAGCTCGAGGAATTCAATACTGGTGCCATTGATATGGGTGATGTAGGCAATAAGCCGCTGTCGGATGAGTATTACGACATCAATAGTTTCTCGTTTACCGACGCCTACGCTGATTTTCTCACAAATATCCTTGAAAAACCGGACTATCCTGAATTCAAATACCATTTCCCTGTGGTATTACCTGAATAATACGGCTTGTGCAAAGTGCTCGCCAGAAGTAATTTCACCAGTCACGGTTCACCATTCATGCTATTTGACGACCAGGTGAATCGTGTTTCTCGTCTTCTGCTCCAACAATACAATACGACCTCTGGTCATTCGTGAGATTGAAGCTGGCGTATAGTGGCGTATGGTAAAAAGTTCAACATTTGAGTTGTAACGGATCTCGTAGTTCTGCGAGAGCTCTTCGATAAGGTCCGACAGCACCTCGTCATTTCGCTCAAGACAGATCGAAAAACTGATTGCAGAATTCTGCATCACATTCGTTTTGGCCCGGTAACGGGCCAGAACCGTGAATATCTGGCTGAGGTTTTCTTCGACTATAAAAGAAAAATCCCTGGGGGATTTGGAGATCAGAACCTGGTTCTGCTTGCGGATATAAATCGGAAAGCTGATATTCCATTGATCTATGTTTTTAATTACAGTCCCCGCAGCCCCGGGATTCTTGAAACTTTTAACATAAAGTTTGATGCCTGCGTTCTCAAGAGGCCTGATGGTCTTGGGATGTATCACCGAAGCCCCGTAATAGGCAAGTTCAATGGCTTCACGATAAGAGATCACCGGAAGTTTCTTTGGATTTTTGAACCACTTCGGATCTGCATTTAAAACTCCACTCACATCCTTCCAGATAGTAACGTCCTGTGATTTAAGAATATAAGCAAGGATAGCCGCTGTAAAATCCGATCCTTCGCGCCCCAGCGTGGTTGAATTACCCGAAGGTTCCGAGCCTATGAATCCTTGTGTAAGGACTACGGATGGCGATGCGGGTCCTTCAAAATACTGAAGAACCGAAGCCTTGATCAGTTCACCGCTCTTCTCCCAGTTTACCCTGGCATCACGGTAGGTGTCATCGGTGATGATGAGCTCTCTTGCATCAAGTAATCTGCAGGTTATCCCTTTGGAATTCAAATAATTATTTAGTATGCAGGAGGAAAAAAGTTCACCGTAACTAACGATCTGGTCATATTCGAAATCGTAGGTTCTACGGGCTTGATCGTAAAGATGGCCTTTGCGGATATAGCCCCGGAGCTGATCGAACAATGATTCTGCCTCACCGTAAACAACATGGTTTTTATCGGGGAACAGCTCAGTGATCACGGCAAAATGGGCCTCGTAAATTACATTGAAGGATTCGATAAGCCCGATTGGGTCATTGGCCCTGAAATGTTTCAGCACCAGCTCCAGCGCATTGGTGGTTTTACCCATGGCCGAAACCACCACCATCAGCGGTGTATCCCTGTACTTTTTCAGGATACGGAGCACGTTACGATACCCGTCGGCTGAATTGACGGAAGCCCCGCCGAATTTGAATACTTTGATTTCCATCAGTACAAAGGTAAGAATTTCGTGACTCGTGAACCGTGACTCGTTCACGGTTCACGGTTCACGGCAAATAGCTATCTTTGCATGAAATAAGAAAGACCATGAAATTCCAGACCTTAACCGGGTTTATAGTAGAGAAGCAGGCCCAGTACCAGGGGGCCAGCGGTGAACTCACCCGTTTGCTTAACGACATTGGCACTGCCGCCAAATTTGTGAACCGTGAAGTGAACAGGGCGGGGCTTGGCGATGTGATGGGATATGCCGGTGAGATCAATGTACAGGGAGAGGAGCAGAAAAAACTTGACGTTTTTGCCAATGAGCAGTTCATAGCGGCCCTCAGGGACGGCGGACAATGCTGCGCAATCGGCTCGGAGGAAAATGAGGAGATCA
>JBAXBP010000032.1:0-26610 GCA_037141915.1 Bacteroidota bacterium
TCTTCCCAATGCTCATTCCCGTAAGCTATCTGCCCGAGGTAGAAATAAAGGTAAATATCGTATGAAGGGCAGGCATTAAGAACCTGGAGAAAATATTTTTCGGCATCCTTGTAGTTCGGCACTGCCTTTTTAACATTTGCGAGGCCGGTAAGGTATGCGGCATCAGTAAAGTTGGGCTCTTCCTTAAGGACATCCCTGAGGAGGATAATTGTATTCATATAATTCCCGTGCTTGAAACTGATGGTGGCGTCATTATATTTTTTTTCAAGTTTCTTGTCAAGGGGAACTTTGCAGGAATCGCCCGGGATCATTGGACTCGCAAAGATTGCCTGCAGACAAAATACCATGACCGGCAGGGATAAAATAAAGCGGCGAATCATGAGGAATTATTTTTTCAAAGTTAGGGTGTTTTATCTTATTTTTACACTTTAAAACATAGATTTACCGATACGGATCATATGAAAAAGCTGAAATATTATTCACTGCTGATTGTTTCTGCCATGATATTCGCCGTCCCCTGTACGGTGAGTTCGCAGACAGTCATTCCCAACGGAGATTTTGAAAACTGGGTTGTGCATTCCAACTACAGTAACCCCACTTACTGGGATACCCCGGATTCCATTCTGATGACCATCCCTATCTTCGGGCAGGATGTGGTTTTCAAGTCCACAGATCATTATACAGGTTCTTATTCAGCAAAGCTGATAACCAAGTCGATAAACATTCCCGGAGCAACGTTCAACTGCCCGGGGGTCGTGACCCTTGGCAAGATCAGCGCCAATATTGTTACCCAAACCTTCTCAGTGACCGGGGGAGTGCCTATTAATGACAGGCCTACTCACCTGATGGGATACTACAAGTTTGCACCTGTCGGAGGTGATTCATGTGTTGTGGGGCTCATTCTGTATAAAACTGTCAGTGGCAGCAGGGACACCATCGGAACTGGCTATTTCAGTGCTAAGAGTGCCACTGCCGACTGGACCCATTTTTCGGCATGGGTAAACTACAACTCTTCACTAACGCCGGATACCATGAATATCCTGGCCGTTTCCAGTGCACAAATGAACATGAATCCGAATACTACGATGTACCTGGATGACCTGTACCTGGATTACACGGTTGGCGTTGGCGGGCAGGACCCGGCCACCGGTATCTCGGTATACCAGGATAAAGAGACAGGCCGCCTTCTTGTTTTCTGTGAGTTCCCATCTGCACAGAATGTGGTGGCAAGGCTATATAACCTCAGCGGACAGGTGGTATATTCAATCAGTCGGGAAACAGTCACCAACAGCCGGCTCATTCTGCCTTATTCAGGACTGGCGCAGGGATTGTATATTCTTACTGTTCAGCATGATGGGAAAACATTTACGAAAAAATTCCTTCTTGGATTTTAATCATTGAATTTAGCAGGGATGACAGAAAAGAATGTATCGGTAGGTTTGATCCAGATGAGTGGTGAGGCAGGGAAGGTGGCCTGCCTGGAAAAAGCAACCGGCAGGATCAGGGAAGCGGCCTCTAGGGGTGCCCAGATCATTTGCCTGCAGGAATTATTCCTTTCGAAGTATTTCTGCTGGGAGGAGAATTACGATTATTTCAACCTTGCGGAGGCGGTTCCAGGGCCAACCACGATCACATTCCAGGCCCTGGCGGCGGAGCTTAAGGTGGTGCTTATTGCATCCTTATTTGAAAAGCGTGCCAGGGGAATCTACCATAATACAGTGGCGGTGATCGATGCCGACGGTAAATACCTGGGCAAGTACCGAAAACACCATATTCCTGACGACCCGGGTTATTATGAGAAATTTTACTTTACTCCCGGGGACGGGGGTTACCAGGTTTTCAACACAAAATACGGTTGTATAGGCACCCTGATCTGCTGGGACCAGTGGTATCCCGAAGCAGCCCGCATTGTGGCCCTTAAAGGAGCCGAGATCATATTTTATCCTACAGCCATAGGTTGGGCAACAGACCAGGACAGTGAAACAAACCGCCAGCAATACCAGGCCTGGCAAACTGTTCAGAGGGGACATGCGGTTGCCAACGGGGTTTATATTGTTTCGGTCAACCGCACCGGCACGGAAGGCAGCATGAATTTCTGGGGAGGCTCTTTTGTTTCATCTCCTTTCGGAGACCTCATATTCCAGGCTTCTCATGAACATGAGGAAGTGCATGTGCAGGAGTTGAAACTCGGCTTAATTGACGAGATCCGTGTTCACTGGCCTTTCCTGCGCGACAGGAGGATCGACAGTTACAGGCCTTTGATGAATCGCTTCATAGATGACGCTTACGACGACCTGGTTTAACAAGATCCCTCAATCATATGGCAAACGGTATTGTTCATCCAACCCCAAGAGACCTTGGCTACAGCTTCCCTGCCGAATGGCATGAGCACAGGGCAACCTGGCTTAGTTATCCCCACAGCGATTCCTACAGTTGGCCCGGTACATTACATCACATTTTTGGGTTTTATAACGCTTTTATCAAGGAACTTTCAGCAGGGGAGAGGGTTTGCATCAATGTAAGGGATGAAAGGCTGAGATCGGAGGTTGCGGCCGGGCTTGAGGTTGGCGGAGTCGACATGTCGAAGATTGACCTTTTGATCCATCCTACCAACGATGCATGGTGCCGCGATCACGGTCCTGCTTTCGTTCTAAACACTCAGTCTGCCAAGCCCAAAGCAGTAGTAAGCTGGAGGTACAATGCCTGGGGAGACAAATATCCTCATGATCTTGATGAGAAAATACCGGGGCTTGCTGCTAAATTCCTTGACCTGCCTGTGTTTTATCCGGGTATCGTGATGGAAGGAGGGGCAGTGGATTTTAACGGCGAGGGAACCCTCCTAACGACCACCGCCTGCCTCCTTCATGAAAACAGGAACCCTCATCTTCTTCAGCATGAAATAGAAGATTACCTTGTTAATTTCTATGGTGTGGACCAGGTCTTATGGCTGGATGAAGGAATAGAAGGGGATGACACCAACGGGCATATCGACGATATCACCAGGTTTTACAAACCCGACGGGGTGATCACAATGGTTGAACGAAACCACCGTGACCCTAATCATGCAATACTCGATGCCAACCTGAAAAAGCTGAAGACGTTCAGGCTGCCGAACGGAAAACAGCTGGATATTGTTGAGCTTCCCATGCCCGACCCGGTGGTGTTCGAGGACCAGCGACTGCCTGCCTCCTATGCCAATTTTTATATCTCAAACAATTCAGTGATAGTGCCTCTTTACCGCTGCAAACAGGATGAGCAGGCATTACTTATACTTGAACAGTGTTTCCCGGGGAGAAAAGTTGTTGGAATTGATTCTGTTGAAATTATCTGGGGTCTCGGCTCATGGCATTGCCTGAGCCAGCAGGAACCTCAACCGTGAATCGTGAACCGGTTCACGATTCACGGTTCACGGTTCACGGTTTACGGTTTTGGCTCATGAGTATATAATCTGCCAATACCAATGCTGCCATGGCTTCAACTATAGGGATGGCGCGTGGGACAACACAGACGTCGTGCCGGCCGCCGCCTGTAAATTCTACCACGCGGCCATGTTTATCGACTGTTGACTGTGGCATTTTTATAGATGAGACAGGTTTGAACGCTACATTGAATGTCACTGGCATGCCGTTCGAGATGCCTCCCTGTATACCTCCCGAGAAGTTCGTCTTCGTCTGAAGTTTCGTTTCATCCGGGCCTTTTACAAATACATCATTATGTTCGGAGCCTTTCATGCGGGCACCGGCAAAACCTGATCCGTATTCAAATCCTTTAACTGCATTAATACTCAGCATCGCATGGGCCAGCCCGGCCTGCAGTTTGTCAAACACGGGTTCACCAAGCCCTGCAGGCAGCCCGTTTATTGTACAGCTGATGATGCCGCCGGCAGTATCACCACTGGCTCTAAGCGATTCCAGGTATTCCTTAACTTTCATCTCATCGCCCTGCATCCCGCATCCTGCATCCTGCATCCTGTATCCCCCTATTTCCGATACAACGGCCTGGATACTTATTTCCTTTGTGCGCAGAAATTGTTTTGCAAAAGCCCCGCCTGCAACCCTCGCCGCGGTTTCACGGGCCGAGATCCTTCCGCCTCCCCTGTAATCACGGTGGCCGAATTTCCTGTCCCAGGTGTAATCGGCATGAGAGGGCCGGTAAATTTCCTTCACCGAAGCATAATCTTCAGAACGATGATCCTTGTTTGGAATGATGAATGCGATGGGGGCGCCGGTTGTTTTGTCCTCAAATATTCCTGATAATATCTCGATACGGTCATCCTCCCTGCGGGGTGAAGACAAATCACCAGCACCAGGGGCCCTGCGGTTCAGTTCCGACTGAATGAAATGCAGATCAATTGGAAAATTGGATGGAAAACCGTCAAGCACCCCTCCGGTAAGGGCTCCGTGCGATTCCCCGAAGGTCGTCAGCACTAGGATTTTTCCGAATGAATTTCCGGCCATGGACCTTGATTTTACTGTCGCCGGCAATACCGGCCCTGTTGGCAGAACTACACCTGCTGCTGCTTCAGTATCTTCAGCTTGGCTTCCATTACTTTCAGCTCGCTTTTGGTCTTATTGATCTTTTTCTCGAATTCTTCCCTGAGAATGGCCGAATTCTTCGATTTAGCAAGGAAACCGATATTGTTCTCCCAGAGATTCACATCTTCCTTGATCTTGTTGATTTTATTGATCAGCAATTCCTTTTCACGCCCTATCATCCTGCGTGCATTCGGATCGCTCTTGAGATGTTCCATTTTATTCTGGTAATTCATTGTGGAAATCTCTATCTCGCTGATCTTCAGGTGATCAAGATGTTCGTTGACCAGTGTTCTGAACTCGTTCTGAAGCCTGTCCTTCTCCTTGATTGGAATATGGCCGATCTCGGTCCATTCCCTCTGGAAATTTTTAAGTGTTTCGAGGTTTGCATTTTTATCCTCGCTGAACTGGTATTCCCTGAGAGACTTTAACAATTCGTTCTTTTTGTTCAGGTTTTCTCCCTCATGTGCCGAAAGGTTGTTGAAATATGAGGATTTTGCATGGAAGAATTCATCGCATGCGGCCCTGAAACGCTTCCATATCTTATCGGAATGTTTTTTTGGAACCGGACCGATCTTTTTCCACTCTCCCTGCAGCCGGATCAACTCCTGGCTGGTTTTTTTCCAGTCAGTATTGGCTTTCAAAGACTCAGCGGCCATGCATAATTCGACTTTGAGATTGTAATTATGGAGCTGCTGGTCCTTAAGCTTATCAAAAAATTCTTTTTTATTGGCAAAGAATGAATCCAGGCTGGATTTGAACCTGGTCCAGATCTCTGCGTTGACTTTTTGCGGCACAGGTCCAATGCTTTTCCAGATTTTGAGCAGTTCATTCACCTTATTGGTCTGTTCCTGCCAGTCCTTTATTGATTCATTTTTTACTGTAAGGATTTCTTCGCCCTGCTCGCAGAGAGCAGTTTTGGTCTCAAAGTTCTTGGTCTGCTCACCTTCTACCCTTGAATAATGTTCCCGGCGGCGCTCGTTGATCTTATCAGTTGCATTTTTGAACCTTTCCCAGATCTCATCTTTTTTGTCAGCAGGTGCAGGGCCCAGTTCTTTCCATTCTTCATGATACTTCTGAAGTTTTTTAAAGGACTTCAGGATGGAAGTTTCAAGTAAAAGCTCTTCTGTCTTTTCACAGAGGGCGATCTTGGCTTCAAGGTTTTTCTTCAGGTCAAGATCCTTGAGCTCCTTATTGACTTTTACCTTTTCAAAAAATTTCTCAACCAGGAAATGATAATTCTGCCAGAGGTTATTGATCTCTCCCCTGGGTACCATGCCTCCGTTCTTCCACCGTTCCTGTAAAGCCTTGAACTCATCGTAGGTTTTCTTCAGAGTTTCTTCCGAGCTGATCAGCTGCTTAAGATCCTCGATGATCTGGAATTTCTTTTTGAGGTTTTCGTTCTTCAGTTTCTCCTGTTCCTCGACAAACCTCGCTTTATTAGCTTTATATATGTTGAAGATCTCGTTGAACTTCACATCCAGTTCATCCTGTTCCTGCGGAAGTTCTTCTTTGACCTCGCCTTCTTCCTTTACTTCGCCTTCAACACCAAGTGCAGCCTCATATTTCATAAGGCTTTCCTCTTTTTTCTTCTTTAGAAAAGCAACTTTTATCAAAGCGATCGTGGTTTTGATCACATTGATATCGTCTTCTTTTACAACTTTTTCAAGGATATCGATCAGCTCAGAACGTGACATCTGATCGTAGCTTGCCTGTGTTTCGTGGCTTTCATGCTCGGCCGCGAGCTCTTCTTCGTGATCTTCCTGGTCTTCGGCCAGAGGTGGGACCAGTTCGGCGTGGAATTCTTCTGTTATTACTTGTTCTGTCTGATTTGACTCAGTTGGCAGAGGCGTGATCTCAATAGGTTCTGTGCTTAATGCAGGTGAAGAATTCTCCTCCCGTGCAGTATCTTCTACTGTCCCGGGATTCGGGGTGTTTTCTGTGTTTTCCATTATTAATTATCGTCCAGTTAACCATGACTACTGTGAGAGTCCGACCTGAGCCGGTTATTATAATTTTCAAAAGGGTAGCAAAGATAATAAATAATATGACAGGAAGGAATAAAACACTTCATCATTGCTTAGGGCATTGCCCTTCTGTTAAATATGATATATCCAAAATTCAGGTTGAGGATGAAACTGTTAGGCATCTTATCGTAATAATTCACACCAAGGGAAATGGGGCCGAGCGGACTGTTGTATACGAAACTTGTTGAAGCCATCCATGAGCGGTCGCTCAGAACGGGGCCCAGCGTTGCCTTATGGCTTACAGGGTCTTCGAAGATCTCCTGGTAAGGAAGAAAAAGGTAACCTTCAAGCCTGTATTCAATCTTTTTATACACTTTCAAAACCCCTTTCAAACCTGCCCCTGCATAACTCAGGGCCCTGAAATTTGGTAAGATCAGGGTCTGGCTTCCGGGGATAGGTTGAAATGCAGGAGAATGAATAAGGGTTGATACGTAATTGCTGAAAAGAGGCTGGTTGGAAGCTGCCAGTTCCCCGTAAAAGCCAAACTTCACCGGCCCCAGAGCTTTAAAATAATTGTCGTACAACAATCTGAAAATGAACCAGGTGTGATACGATTCTATTTCGGTTTTCACGGTACTCGTCGACCCTGGCAAATAATCTTCATCCCCGTTTATATAAGCAATACTTAATCTCAGCCTCGCCCCGGCACTCGCATACTGTTTCCTGTTCAGGTTGTTCAGCTCAAAACTCAGGCAGGGAGCAAAAAAATTAAACCCTGTCTGGTCTGCAGTATCGTATCTTGTAAACTCGTTTGACTGGTAATATTTATCGTTTGTGAAAGCATAAGCGAAATCAAGCTCCATCTTTCCCGCACTGGTGACGGGGATCCCTATGGCAACGTCCCCGAAATATTCCCTTTCAATAATATAGCTGGGTGTTTTGTCATCAAAAAAGAAGGTTGAATTCTTGAAATAGTCAAAATGGTTATAGGTATAATTCAGGCTGATATACCATGGGTATCTTGAGTTGAAATCCATCCTGCCTGCCAGCTTCGCAGAGGCATAAAACTTCCCGAAATAGCCATTGGCAAGAAAGTGCAGTGCCTTTGTCCAAAGGTATTTGTAACGGATCTCAAGAAATGCCTCATTCACATTGCCCAATGAGAGGTTACCCCCGAAATCCACACTCAGTTTATCCGATTTACGGATATCCAGCAAAAGGTTATAATACCCTGTTTGCTTATTAAACCTTGCTTCGGGATAGATGGTCTTTACAAAACCCTCATCAATAAACCTGTAGTATTCGGGGCGCAGCTCGTCAACACTGATCGTATCTTTATCATGTTTGAGGACCTGCTGAACATAATCGTTCTGGGCTTTGGTAAGTCCTTTCGTGATCACCGAATCAAAAACAAGTTCAGGCTGAAGGCTCCTGAATTTTTTTCTTCTGCGGATGAGTTCTGCGGTATTTACACTGTCGTGTACCAGTTTCCTGATCGCGGGTATGCATCGCATGGCTGCAGTATAGCCGCTGTCGGCAAGTTCAGGAGTATGCCCGAAATCCAGCAGGTCGACCCTCGGCACATTCGGCAGGATAAGCACTGAATTGGGGTATGGTATATCGGAACTTTGTTTACCCATCAGCATCACGAGCAATTGTGAAACCAGGTCCTCGGGATCTGGCTTGTCATAACGTTCAGCGACCCGGCTCCCGATAATGACATCCGCCTTAAAATCATCAGAGGCAATATTGGTAGGGAAATTATTATACATGCCCCCGTCGTACATCACTTTATTGTTAATGACAACAGGGTTGTATACGAAAGGGATGCTCATCGATGCCCTTATGGCGCCTGCCAGGTCTCCTTTTTTTATGATGACTGCGGATGAGGATTCTATGTCTGCGACAACGCAGCGGAAAGGAACAAAAAGTTTGTCGAAATCACCACCAGCCACCGCACCAGGAGGTGCGAAGATCTCCATGAAGCGGAAGTCTATCACGAATGGTGATTTAAGGCTTGTGGGCAGGGAGGATGTTAATTTCTTTTTCGGATTGAGATCCAGCGATATCCATCCCGCATTTGATTCTTCTTTACGGTAATAGTATACGAATTCATCATACATAAGACCCGAGGCATTCCTCTGGAATTCTTCGGAGCTGATCAGTTTCTCTATCTCGTCGGGAGTGTAACCCGAAGCATACAAGCCGCCGATGATGGCGCCCACCGAAGTCCCGGCAATAAAGCTAATCGGGATATGTTGTTCTTCCAAAGCCCTGAGGACCCCGATATGGGCACCGCCTTTGCTTGCGCCGCCCGACAGGATCACGGCGACTTTCTGCGCTTTTGCCGGCAGGCTCAGAAACAGGATGCAGGTAAGAAAGGCTAATGACTTTCTGAACATCTCAAGAAATTGGATATTCAAAGGTAGGCAATTCGTGAATCGTGAACCGTGAATCGTGAACCGTGAATCGTGAATCGTGAATCGTGACTGATAGTAAATAATTTACAAATTGTACTTTGTACATTGTACATTGTACATTGTACATAGTACATTGTCAGACTTTCTCCAGCGCCTGTTCCAGGTCTGCAAGAATGTCTTCCACTTCTTCGATACCAACAGAGAACCTGACCAATTCATCGGAAATACCACCCTGTTTTCTTGCTTCGGGCGAGAGTTTGGAATGGGTCATCGAAGCGGGGTGCTGGATCAGGGTTTCGATGCCGCCCAGTGAAACTGCAAGAACGCAGAATTCAACAGCGTTCATCATCTTACGGCCGGCTTCAAGCCCGCCTTTCAGACCAAAGGAGATCATGGCGCCCGGGCCCCGCATCATTTTCTTTCCGAGTTCAAACTGCGGATGAGATTTCAGGCCAGGGTAGAGCACCCATTCCACCTTGGGATGCTTCTCGAGGTATTCGGCAATTTTTACAGCATTTTCCTGCGCACGGTCCAGACGGATTGCCAGTGTTTTTAACCCGCGACGGGTCAGGAAAGCCTGGTGGGGGTCCATATTGCAGCCAAGGTTCACCATCATGGTACGCACCCTTTTGTACTCGGCGGGATCTTTTACAATGATTATTCCTCCCACGATATCGGCATGGCCGTTGAGGAATTTCGTCAGTGAATGGAGCACGATATCTGCTCCCTGGTCCAAAGGATTCTGAAGATAAGGGCTGCAGAAAGTATTGTCGACGCAGACCGGTATGTTGTGCTGATGTGCGATCTCACAGATGGCGGGAATATCGGAAATCCCCATGGTTGGGTTGGCAGGAGATTCAAGATAAATAAGGCTTGTATTGGGGCGGATAGCTTTTCGTACCTGTTCGAGGTCGGTGGTGTCAATATAGGTCGACTCCACGCCGAATTTTGAGTAAGTGCCCTCCATGATCCCGCGGGCCGGACCGTAAACTGCATTATGGCTGACGATATGCTTTCCGGCACCCAGGTAGCTCATGTAAACTGTGTTTACAGCAGCCATTCCCGAGGATGTGGCTATGCCGTCGTGCCCGTGCTCGAGCATGGCAATGGTCTTTTCAAGATCGAGGATTGTGGGGTTGTCAATACGAGTGTAAATGTAACCGTCGGTCTCGCCCGAAAAAAGCCGGGCTCCGTGTTCAGCGCTGTCAAATGCAAAAGTAGAAGTCTGGTAGATTGGCATGATCACGCTGCCGTGGGGATCTTTGAACCCCTCACCATGCACAAGAGCGGAATTGAATCCGGAATGTTTCTTTTTCATAAAAGTCTTGAGTTATAAGGAAAGTGAATATTCGTGTTTTAACGACGTACTATCAGGATCTCGTCTTCGATAGCCGGGTCAAGGTGACGTTTTACCGCACAAAGCGACGCTGACTGGATAAGGGCCGTGTCATATTTTTCGGGGAAATGCGCAGGAATAAAGATCCTGATAATGAATTTTGCTATGTTCTTAGTCTCGGGATTTATTTTGTATTCAAGGCTGAGGCTGACATCCTGGGTCGGCAGGCCTCGCTGATCGCAGAATCCCTTGACATAGATCCCTGCACAGGTGGCCAGTGAGGATAAAAATAAAGCGAATGGTGTGGGAGCGCTTCCTTCTCCTCCGGCACGTACCGGCTGGTCAGTTTCAACTGTAAATCCTTCAAGCTTTGCATTAACCTTCTTCGGCCCGTTGAAATATACTTCTATTGACATGTGTAAATGTGTTGGCAGATTTAAGCTTGCAAAGGTAGAAAAAATTCATGATGGTTCAATGAAGGTAATGTTGGAAGGCGTTTGATTTTTATCACAGTTCGACATTTGTCAATCAATTATCCCTCAGGCATTTCACCGGCAGGCCGGCATGTTTATCGGTATTTGTAAAAATAATCCCTCCATCCGCATTGCCCATGTAAAAAGCTTTCCCTGTAAGGCTGTCGACAGGAGTAGATGACCACCACTGGTATGACCTCCCTCTTTCGGATGAATAATCTCCGCCTGGAAATCGAAAACAACCGGGCAGGGCAAAAGGCTCATCACTCCGACTGCCACTTACAGCCGGAATGGGGTCGGTAAGCTTTTTGCCTGCTTCAGATCCTTCTCCAAGGCAATGGACAAGCGATGACCATTCTCCATATGTGGGTACATGCCAGCCCTTTGGACAAATACCCCGCCTGTCGTTCACTGCATCCAGGTTATAAAGCTTGTCTTCGGTTTTGATCCTGGTTGAATCATTTCCGTAATGACAACTTGCAGCTGAAGCCGTATTTGCCCAACTTTCCTTATTATTCAGAACCGGGATCAGATCGCCATTGCGGTAATGAGTAACCTTAAGGTTCCCTTCCATCCAAACCTGCCCGCTTATGGCAAGGGTATGGTATATATTCCTATCGGTATCAGCGATGTTGTCGTGCAATCTTGTAAAATGAACCTGCTTTGCAGGAATATTCTGATTCATAATGGCGTAGGATTTAAGTTTTTTCATGTTTGAATTGTAGCTTGCCTGTTTACCATGAATGGGGATGCAAATTTTCATGGAACCGAGCCCTGCCCCGATAATCGCTCCTGCCCCGGCTCCCCAGATTCCAAAGAGTACATACCCCCCGGCGGTAGTGTTGCCTGAAGCACTCGTCAGTAAACCGCCGACGATAATCCCTGCCGCCAGACCCGTCAATGTGCCGATGAGGGCGCCGTTTTCGGTTCTGCGAACCCTTCTGATCTTGATTTTATCAATGGAGCTGACGTCAATTTTGGAAGTTCTGAAATTGCCCTTATAATAATCCTTTTTCTCCCTGGAATCCGAGATGAGGACCGAAGAGTCTCTTATTTCATAAATGACCCCTTTTTTCGTACCCTGCCCGTTTGTAAGTTTCACCCAGGTTTTATAAATCTTTTTTTTCGAAACGCTGTCCTTTTGCGCCATTACCGGGGGTGTTGTACAAAACAAGACCAGGGCTATCAGCAGTAACTTTGTCATAATATTTTAATCTTTAAAGGTTGTATTCCACGCTTGTGGCATTACCGGGGCCGGGGCTTGCCGGGTGTATGCCATTAATTTTGATTACCAGGATCAAAAATACTACCGAATCAAGGGGAATCAAAACTGATTCTTACTAAACCGGGGCCATGGTTTGCGTTAAATCCAAAACCTGTCTTCAATAGGGGGCATAGTTTGCGGAATTTGCGGAACCTGGTGTGTCTCCTGACGGTATTTGCGAAAATCAGTTATTAAATGCCTGATTCGGAACTATCTGGCATCCTTTAATTTTTTTTATTATAAAATCTTCATACCTGTGGATTTTGGATTTTTTTTCCCTATCTTTACCAAATCAAGTCATATCCCATGAATGAAAATACGGCCATACAAGAGACTCTTTTTCAGTTCATAAAAAGCAGGCTTGCTCCAAATATTTCGTTTGTACATGATCTCTCTGAGCTTCTTGGGATCAGTTACGACAGCGCCTATCGCAGGATCAGGGGGCAAAAGGACCTTACGCTGGAAGAGTTGAAGCAGATTTGTTCGCATTATGCAATCTCCATGGACGAGATACTGAATTACAAATCCGACCATGTCGCTTTCACTACGCTCGCTATCGGCAAGTCCGGCATCACATTTGAAAGCTGGCTGATGACACTAGTCCACGAGATGAAAAGGATTTTTGAATGCAAGAACAGGGAAATCATCTATGCGGCTAAGGATATACCTATTTTCAACTATTTTGAATTCCCTGAAATTGCTGCCTTTAAATTCTTTTTCTGGCATAAAGTTCTTATCCCTTCCAGTGCATATCCCGAGAATCATGTCAAGATGGAAGTCGACAAGGCTATTTTCGAGAACGGAAGGAAGTTGCTCGCTTGTTATTCAAGGGTCCCCGTGGTCGAAATCTGGAGCGAGGACACTATCGCAAGCATTCTAAGGCAGATCGATTATTGCCTGGTTTCGGGTTTCTTTGCAAGCAAAACTGATGCTGTTAAATTATGTGATATCCTCGACACCTGGCTTGATCATGTCCAGGGGCAGGCTGAACATGGGTTCCAGTTTATGCTTGGCCATACCCCTGAAGGCGTTGAGAACAGTTTTAAGTTGTATCACAACGAGGTGCTGGTTAATGACAATACAATCCTTGTCCAGGCCGATGGCCATAAAACCGCCTACCTTACATACAATATTATAAACCAGCTGGTGACTACCAATACGGCATTCTGCGACCAGATCGAGGATTCACTGCGCAACCTCATGCAAAAATCAACAATGATAAGCGGTACCTCTGCGAAAGAGAGATACCGCTTTTTCAATTCACAGCATGAAAAGGTGAAAGTCCTCAGGCAAAGGATTGGACGGGGCGAGTAAGCTGCTTTTGACTGTTTTTATAAGCCTGGACCGTATTCCTGAATAAAATTGCCATGACAACAGTCATCAGGCCTCCCGGTATTGGTAATAATGCACCAGCAATTCCCGTCACAGAAGCCACATTGATCCCTCCCCTGATAACAGGCACCACTTTCGAAGGATCTGCCTTTGACGGGACTTCCTTTACCAGGTTTGAATAAATGTCGATTATACAGGCTCCGGGCTTGATCCATTCAGGTTGTATATATTCGGGGAATTTAGTCACAACCACCAGAAAATCAGCTTTCTTTGTATAATCAACGAGGTGTTTTGATTCTTTATTGATGAAGCTAAGGGGGCTGTTTTTAGGCACCACCACCGAAGCAGCCGACCTTACGATCATCTTCGTCAGGCTGTTGGTGAAAAACCCGTCATCCAGCACAAAGACCCATTCACTTTCATCAGGAATCTGCAGATCTGCTTCTTTGAACATCTCATAAAGCGCTGTGGGCAGGCACATAGGGTATCTCCCTTTCTGCAGGTCGGGGATCATAGTCTGTATCATGTTATTCGGATGAAACCCCTCCACTTCCTTGACAGGGTCGATACGGTTCACTATCCTCACCGGGTTGAGGTGTTCGGGCAGTGGCTGAAGCAATACGATGGCATGAACGTCATGATTTGCATTCAGACTGTCGATCACCGCAAATATCTCATCTTCTGTTGCCTCATCGGGCAGAATTTCGGTTACTACTCTCAACCCCACGCCCCGGGCCATCTGGATATGCATAGGTATATTGTATTTGGACAGGGGAACACAATTGAACCCTATGAAAGCGATGCAGGGCGCTATGTCATTATGTGACATCAGGCCTGCAATCTCAGCTTTAACTTCCCCGAAGATCTGATCCCTGATCATTTCTCCCTTGATAATTTTTGTTTCCATGGTATCTTTTTATTTTTGTTTTCTGATGTTTGATGTCCTTCACGATCCAAAATTATACCCGTTTCAAGGCCGATCAAAACTGATTTACACTGGCAGTCCGGAAGGATTTGCGCAAAATCCAAAAACGCAGGGACTACCCGCTCATTCATCAGCAGAAATTGCAAGAATAAATGCGTCTCAACGACTTTTCCGCGGGTTTCACCGATTTCTATGGACTAATACCCTGAAATCAATAAATTTGCTTTTTAATTTCCTGATGTTCATTAATCCCCAAAATCATATGAAAAAAATCAGCCTGACTTTATTTGCATTATTACTTATCGGGCTCGTTGCAGCCCAGACCGAGGCAAGGCTTATGCGCTTTCCCGCCATTCACGGGAACCAGATTGTATTTACCTATGCCGGAGACCTTTACACGGTCGACAAGACCGGGGGCACTGCCCGCAAACTGACTAACGACGAGAACGGGTTCGAAATGTTCGCCCGTTTTTCACCCGATGGAAAACAGATCGCCTTCACCGCCCAGTACGACGGGAATACCGAAGTGTATATTATTCCTGCGGATGGCGGAGTCCCTGTACGCCTCACTTACACCGCTACCTTGAACCGCGATGACGTGTCGGACCGCATGGGCCCGAACAATGTCGTGATGACCTGGAAAGACAATGAAAACATCGTTTACCGTTCGCGCAAGCAAACCTTCAATGATTTCAAAGGACAGCTTTTTATCACCAGCGTCAAGGGAGGGCTCAGCCAAGAGCTTCCATTGCCGGCCGGAGGATTCTGCAGCTATTCGCCCGATAAGTCAAAACTTGCCTACAACCGCGTTTTCCGCGAATTCCGCACCTGGAAGTATTACCGCGGGGGCATGGCCGACGATATCTGGATCTATGATTTCAAATCCAAAGAAACTGTCAATGTCACCAATAATCCCGCCCAGGATATTTTCCCGATGTGGACCGGCGACAAGATCTATTTCGCTTCGGACCGCGACCGCATCATGAACCTTTTTGTGTATGACCTGAAGACAAAAGAAACCAAAAAGGTGACCAACTTCACCGAGTTTGATGTCAAGTTCCCTTCCCTGGGCGACAATTCGATTATTTTTGAGAACGGTGGATTTCTTTACGTCTTCGACCTGGCCACCCAGAAGTACAACAAGGTTGTTGTCAATATCGCCAATGACCTCATTACCGGGAGGAACCAGCTGAAAGATGCCGGCAAGTTCATTAATTCTTCTTCCATTTCGCCCGACGGCAAGCGCCTTGCTTTCGATGCACGCGGAGATGTATGGACAGTACCTGCAAAGAGCGGGATTACCCGTAATATCACCCAGACCAAAGGTGTTCACAACCGCGATGTGGCCTGGTCGCCCGACGGAAAGTATATCGCTTTCATTTCCGACCGTACCGGTGAGGACGAGATCTTCATCGAAAAGCAGGATGGAACTGGAGATGCAATCCAGATTACTAAAAATGCAGATACCTATAAATATTCAGCTTCATGGTCGCCCGACAGCAAGAAACTTTTGTGGGCCGATAAAATGCTGAGACTTCAGTATGTGGATATCGATTCGAAGGATGTCACGGTGGTTGATCAGGCCAAAGCCTGGGAGTTCAACAACTACTCCTGGTCCCCCGATTCAAAATGGATCACGTATGCCTATCCCGACCGCCGTTCGTTCAGCATCGTTTACATTTATGAGCTTGCCTCGAAGAAGAAAACCGCGGTGACAGATTCATGGTACAGTTCGGGCGACCCCGCTTTCAGCAATGACGGAAAGTACCTGTTCTTTACATCTAACCGCGATTTCAATCCAACTTATTCAAATACCGAATGGAACCACAGTTACAGTGATATGACGAGGATCTATTTCGTGACCCTGGCCAAGGCTACAGCAAATCCATTCGCTTACGAGAATGATGAAGTGGCTGTGAAAAAGGATGAGGCGAAAGACGAGAATAAGGTCGAAGGGAAGGACGTGAAGAAGGACGATAAGAAGGACGTTAAGAAGGACGCGGTTCCCGATGTGAAAGTCGATGTGGACGGTATCATGGACCGTATCGTCGTGCTGCCTGTTGATGCTTCCAATTATTTCGGCATTTCGGCTGTTGGCGATAATGTGTATTACGTAAAGGGAGGTCGCCGCGGACAGGGCGGGCTTGCCATGTTCAACCTGAAAGATAAGAAGGAAACCATACTTGGCGATTACTTCACCTATGATATCTCTGCTGATTACAAGAAAATGATGGTTGGCGCCATGGGTAAGTATGCAGTAGTCGATCTGCCGAAAGGCGGAAAGATCGACGTTAAGGACTGGGCTGACCTTTCAAATATGAAGCTGGTTGTTGACCTGAAATCCGAATGGGCCCAGATTTATAATGAAGCCTGGAGGCAGATGAAATATTTCCTCTATGCACCCAATATGCAGGGCGCAAACTGGGATGCTGTGAAAAAGAAATATGAACCATTGCTGCCTTATATCAACAGCCGTTATGACCTGACTTATGTGCTGGGCGAGATGGTTGGAGAAATCAGCATAGGCCATTCTTATGTGAGCGGCGGTGACAGGCCTGAACCCAAACGTATCAAACTGGGATTGCTTGGAGCAACACTCAGCCGCGACGGATCGGGGTATTATCATATCGACAAAATTCTCAAAGGCGAGAACTGGAGCCGCGAAGAACGTTCACCCCTTACGGAGCTTGGTGTTGATGTCAGGGAAGGTGATTTCATCATTGCCATCAACGGCAAGCCCACCAAGGACATGAACGACATTTACGAAGCACTCGTGAATACGGCAGGGAACCAGGTTGAGCTTACTGTAAATGCCAAGGCTTCGCCGGATGGCGCGCGTAAAACCCTTGTCGTTCCTACCGATGACGAGGCCAAGCTGTATTATTACAACTGGGTTGAAGCCAATATCAAAAAAGTGAGCGATGCTACCAACGGTGAAGTCGGTTATATTCATATACCCGATATGAGCGCCGAAGGCCTCAATGAGTTCGTGAAACATTTCTATCCCCAGCTGAACAAGCGTGCCCTTATCATTGACGACAGGGGTAACGGCGGCGGCAATGTTTCTCCGATGATCATCGAACGCCTCAACCGTGAAATGACCATGATGACCATGTCGAGGAACACCGAACCGGTTCCGGGCCGACTGGAAATGCAGGTAGGACCAAAGTGCATTCTTATCGACAACTATTCTGCTTCCGACGGTGACCTCTTTCCATACCAGTTCAAGAAACTGAAGATAGGGAAAGCCATCGGACTCAGGACATGGGGCGGAGTTGTGGGCATCCGCGGTTCACTGCCATTTGTTGACGGTGGGAGCATGATGAGGCCCGAATTTGCGCCATACAGCACCGACGGCAAGGAATGGATCATCGAAGGTCATGGGGTTGATCCCGATATCGTGGTCGACAATGACCCGGCAAAGGAATATGCAGGTGATGACCAGCAGCTGAATGCCGCCATTGATGAGATGAAAGCCGAGCTGAAGAACCTGCCGAAGGAACTGCCCGGTATGCCGCCGTTCCCCGATAAAACTAAATAGCGATTCGCTTTTAACAAAAAACCGGTTCCTGAGGGGCCGGTTTTTTTATAATAATACGGCATGTTGAAATAATTTCAGCAGATCTGTATTCCTTTTGCAGTGTAAACGGATTAAGGAATATTATTTAATCTCTCCCGGTGAATTCCCCGCCCCTCTGGGGCGGAACCCGGGTTCAGGGCTCTGCCCTGGGGTTAATACCGATTTAATCCGTGAAACTATGAAAAAGATTTTAAGAATTGCTTCTGTTTTATTTGTGCTCCTGCCTGTTCTTGTAAAGGCTGAAATCAGGGAGGTTCCGTTCACCCTTGATGATCGGGACAGGATGATCAGGACAGAACAGAATATCAATGCAATTAAAGCTGAAATGGATGCTCGTTTTGAATCGGTGGATGTCCGTTTTGTAAGCATAGACAAACGTTTTGACCGGCTTTTCAACTTTTTATGGGCTATCATTGGCATTTTTACCACCATGATCGTCAGTGTATTCGGTTTTGCTTTCTGGGACAGGAAACTCTCGCTTGCACCGATGAAACGTGAGGAGGAAAAAATCAAAACTGTCCTCAGGGAATTGTCCAAATCCCAGCCAAAGCTTGCCGGGATCATGAGGCAGGCCGGAATGCTATAGGCACTAGGTAACGGGCAGTCAATAAATTTACTTCGCTACTTCGCTATTTTCAATAATTTCCCTGATCTTTTTTACTTTGTCTTCGGATGGCTGATCACCTTCTATCCAATGTATCTTAATGCCCTGGCGTTCCATGCGGCGGAACCAGGTCATCTGCCGTTTGGCGAACTGGTGGATGGCTATGTTGAGAAGCCTGAACATTTCATCGTAACCCAGTTCACCTTCGAGGTATAGCGCGAGGTGTTTATATTCCAGTCCGTATGCTTTGAGGCGAGCCGGAGAGACTCCATTTGCGAGCAATGCCCGCACTTCTTCAATCATGCCGTTCGAGAGACGGGACTGCAGACGGGAAGTTATTTGTCGGCGCACTATGTCTCTACCAGGGTTTATTCCGAAAAGGATGCAGGATAAAGGATGCAGGATGTTTGATGCGGGATTTTGTTCATCCTGCATCTTGCATCTCGCATCTGAATGTTCATTGTCTCTTCGTTTCAGCTCGATTTCAAGCGCACGCAGCATCCTTTGGCGGTCAACGGTATCGGTGGTGCTGTGAAGCTTTTTAAGTTTGCTTAATTCCTGCAGCAGGGCCTGTTCATCCATTGATTGCATCAGCCCCGAAAAGCCGGGATCAGAAGGGGCTTCAGGCAATGAATAAGCTTTGAGCACGGCCTCAAGGTACATCCCGCTGCCGCCGCAAAGAACCGGAAGTTTACCCCGCTTAACAATATCATCATAAGCTTTGGTAAAATCCCTCTGGTATTCGAAGATGTTGTACTCGTAACCTGGTTCCGCGATATCGACCAGGTGGTAAGGGATTTGCCGGCCTTCAACGACATAATCACCGAGGTCCTTTCCTGAACCGATATCCATTCCACGATAAACCTGCCTGGAGTCGGCCGAGATCACTTCGCCGTCCATCTCATACGCGAGACGGGCGGCCACCGCGGTTTTTCCGCAGGCAGTGGGGCCGAGGATGACGGGCATATTTTTCATAAGTAGCGAAATGGCGAAATAGCGAAATAGCGAAATAATATGTCAAATATACTAAGCGAAATTTTCGCTACTTCGCTATTTTTCATTGTCCAGGGCCTCATAGACCGAATTCTGGCTTTTGTATTCCGGGACTATCTGTTTCATCTTCCTCACCACATCCGTATCTCCGGCCCCGGCGGAAAGGTTCACGAGTTCATCGATATCGGAACGAACCTGTTCAATGTCCTGCTCCCTTACTTTTGCTATCATGATGAGCGGATGATGCGTGGGCAAGGTGTTTTCGTGGAGGTCAAGCAGTTCTTCATACAGTTTTTCGCCCGGCCGCATTCCTGTATATTCTATCATGATATCCTTGCCGGGTTCCAGTCCTGAAAGCTGTATCATGCGTTTGGCAAGGTCAATGATCTTTACAGGTTTGCCCATGTCGAAAATATAGATTTCTCCTCCTTCTCCCATCGCACCGGCTTCAAGTACCAGGCGGCAGGCTTCGGGGATGGTCATGAAAAATCTTGTGACCTCGGGATGTGTAACTGTAAGCGGTCCTCCTTTTTCTATCTGCTGCCTGAACAGAGGTATCACCGATCCGTTTGACCCCAGCACGTTCCCGAAGCGGGTGGTGATGAATGAGGTCTTGTTAAGTTTGTTCATGGCCTGGCAGTAGATCTCGGCGATGCGCTTGCTGGCCCCCATTACGCTGGTGGGGTTCACTGCCTTATCCGTTGAGATCATGATGAACTTCTGCAACCCGAATTCCATAGACAGATCAGCCATCACCCGTGTTCCGTGCACATTGGTAAAGACAGCTTCGCCGGGATGGGCTTCCTGCACCGGGACATGCTTGTAGGCTGCGGCATGAAAGAGGATTTCGGGTTTATAGTGCTCAAAGAGCGACCTCATCCGCAGTACATTACAAACATTACCCAGGATAAAGTCAATTTCGGTGCCGCGGATAGACTCCCTGCATTCCAGTTCGAGGCTGTGAAGAGGGGTTTCGGCATAATCTACCAATACCAGGCGGGCGGGCCCGAACCTTGAAACCTGGCGAACGATCTCGGAACCAATTGAACCTGCTGCGCCGGTGATCATCACGACTTTATTGTGAAGGTACCTGCTGATCTCCTCCATATTGAGTTCTATCACATCTCTCTCGAGCAGGTCTTCAATATTTACAAGGCGGATCTGGGAGAAACTGAGCTGTCCGTTGACCCAGTGGATCGCTGGAGGTACCGCAAGGACCTTGGTGTCGTATTTCAGGCAGAGATCAACAAGTTCCTGCTTGTATGCCGCATCAACGGGATGATATGCAAGGATTAGCTGGGCAACGGTGCGGTCGCTCAGCAAAGACTCCAGCTTAGAAGGGGGATAGATGTCCACCCTTTCGAGTTTCTTATGCTGCTTCCCTTTATCCTCGTCAATAAAGGCGATCACCTTATACCTTGTTGCAGCATCGCGGTCCATCACATGCTTTGCATTGATGCCTTCCTCGCCGGCGCCGTAAATGATCACGTCAACCCTCTGGCCGCCGGGGTTCTGGAACTCAAGCCAGGCGATCTTTACAATGGTCCTGAAAAGTATCATGCCTACCGAGGTGATCAGGAACTCAAGCACGATTATGGTCGTCGGTATCATGAACCAGTGCATGGTGAACCAGGTGACAATGTCGGTCAACCCAAGCACAGCGCTACCTGCGAGAAGCGTTACAACCACCCTCAGGCCATCCGCAGTGCTGGTATAACGGATCAGGCCGGCATGGGTGCGGGAGACAGCAAAACTGATACCCCTCACTGCCAGAATCCATGGGATGAGGATAGCAAAGGGTTTGCTTTCACTGGCAGGAATGTCAAAGTTGAACCTGAGCAGGTATGCAAGTATGATGGATCCCAGCACGATGAGTAAATCGATAAGCCAGATAATGCCCCTGGGGGTGTTCCTGCGGAGAGATAAAATGTTCATAGCGTCATCAAAAGTAAATAATCCTGCTCAATTATAAACAATGTCTATAAAATGTGAACAGGGCAAGGATAAGGTGGGGAATTTTCCTAAATTTGCTTTTTCCTCCGACATTTCAAAAATCGCTATAATGAAAAACACAGCTTTTACCAAGTTCCATGAGGCCATGGGAGCCAAGATGGTTGAATTTGCAGGATATCTCATGCCCCTGCAGTATGCAGGAGTTATTGAAGAACACGAAACGGTTCGCAAGGGCGTTGGTGTTTTCGATGTATCACATATGGGCGAGTTTTGGGTGAAAGGCCCGAAAGCCCTTGATTTTGTTCAGTGGGTCACTTCAAACGATGCCTCAAAACTTGTCCCCGGCAAGGTGCAGTATTCGTGCTTCCCCAACGGGCAGGGCGGGATCGTTGATGACCTTTTGGTTTACAAGGTGGATGACGTTACGTATCTCCTTGTCGTGAACGCCGCTAATATTGACAAAGACTGGGCCTGGTGCAATAAGAACAATAAGATGGGCGCCGAATTGTATAATGCTTCGGATGAGATCGCCCAGCTGGCCATACAGGGTCCGAAGGCCCTGGAAGCCATGCAGAAGCTGACCGATACAAAGGTCACCGACATGGAATATTACACCTTTAAAAAGCTCACTTTCGCAGGTGTTAAGGATGTGATCTTCGCTACCACGGGTTATACTGGTTCAGGCGGATGCGAGATCTATATGGCCAATGAGGATGCAGCGAAAATTTTCGAAGCGGTGTTTGAAGCCGGTAAAGAATACGGCATTAAACCCATAGGGCTGGCAGCACGCGACACACTCCGCCTGGAAATGGGATATTGCCTTTACGGGAATGATATCAACGATACCACTTCACCCATTGAAGCAGGCCTGGGCTGGATCACCAAGTTCACCGATGCCAAGGATTTCATAGATAAGGCTTATTTATTAAAGCAGAAGAACGAAGGTGTAAAACACCGCCTGGTCGGCTTTGTGATGGACGACAAGGGGATCCCCCGCCACGGCTATGACATCACCGATGCAGCCGGGAACAGGATAGGGGAGGTCACTTCGGGTTCCATGGGACCCACCTTAAAATTCCCTGTTGGAATGGGATATGTCCCAGCTGAGCTATCAAAAGAAGGCTCAACGATTTATGTGAAAGTAAGAGAGAAAGTGCTGAAGGCCCACGTTGTGAAGTTCCCATTCTATAAAGGGTAGGTATACTAAGTGGGTTTAAGGAACGTTATAATCAGGATGCAGGATGCGAGATGCAAGATGTCCAACATCCCTCATCCCGGATCTTGCATCCAAAAATCTAAATTATATGACAAAAGCAATGAATAAACTGAAAAGCATAGGGTGGACATCCATAGTGATGGTCGCCCTGATAATCGCTATGGGCCTCGCTACCGAGAGCTGCAAATCGACAGGCAAAATGTCAAAGAAAGACCGCAAGGCAGCAATAGCCCTTGCAACACAGCAGCTGCAGCCCATCATCAGCGGCACCTCAACACTTTCCCTGCCTGACCAGGAAAAGCTCGTAAACGAGATCATCAATAAAAAGCTCAACGACCCAACGGTCAACGATATGATCATACAGGCCCAGCAGGCAATCAAAAAAGCCTATGCAGAACAGGACAAAATTCACCAGCAGAAGGTGGATGCAGCAAGGGCTGAGTTGCTCGATATGCTGCTGAACAAGGACGGCAAGTCGGCAACCGAACTCCAGAATGAGCTTAATGCCATTAAAGCCCAGAAACTGAACGACACTGAGATCAATGACCTCATCCTCAAGGTACAGGCCAAGATCGACGCTATGAAAAGCAATAAAGTGGCCCTCCCCATCAAAACCCAGCTTGAGAACTCTTTCCAGGCTGTCGCGGATGCCGCAAAGGCTGGCAACCTCCCCGAGGCCGACAATGTAATCAAGAACACCCTTCAGTATTTCACAGACCCCGATGCTCCTGTACTCATCATTATTTACCGCCAGGGCAGCACTGTCGATTACGACAAGCCCACCACCATTCAGCGTTACCTGAATTTCTGCAAAGACCAGAAGAAAAGCGCAAATTCAGTGGATGCTATTCAGCAGGATGCCAGCGGAAAAATCAAAGAACTTGACCTGATCAAAAAGTAAGAAACATGAAAAAGCTATTAGCATTAATGATATTTGCAAGCCTGTTCGGAACAGGATTGCTGGCTCAGAATAAGGTCCCCCAGGTTGAGATCACTCCCGAACGCAAGCATGCCATCGACAGCCTTGCTCTCGAGAAGGTACGCGACCTCTCAAAATACATCAGTATAATCGGCGATAAAACCACACCCTGGAGCGATGCCCAGAGGGTGATAGAACGCGCCTGCGAACTATTCATGGACGGAGCTGAGATAGGCGTAAGCTCAATCAACCGCCCCGACCAGGTGAATAACTACAAGGTGCGCGAATATTTCGACCGCCTCATGCAACTGAATTATTCAAAGGTCGTCATCGACTGGTACAAAATACAATATGTGAGTGACCTCGAACGCCAGCCCGACGGCACTTTCGTGGGTGTGATCACTGTTTACCAGAAGTTCCAGGGCTACGACAAGGAAAAAGGCCTGGTGTATGAAGATACCACCAAGAAAGACATCACCATTTACGTGAAACGCAAGGAAACCCAGATAGGCGGAAGGCTTATAGGTTTCTGGGATGTTATGCTGGGAGATATCAGGGTAAAAGAAACTTCCAAAAAATAAGACTCTGCGAAAGTTAGCTTTATTACTTTTATTGTTTGCGCCCCTCGTTTCAGGGGCGCAAACAAATATTGGCGGCATTACCGGTGACGAAACCGTGTTCTATGCCCAGACCAAACAGGTGAACCAGTTCTTCAGACGGTTCAATGCCGAAGAGGATGTGAGCGGCACCAGGCTTTACCCGGGTCAGAACGGTTACCGCGACCCCAAGGCCAGGCGCAGGTACCTGAACATGCTCTTCGACAAAGACAGCCCTCTTATAAACGCTGATCAGAAAACAGTCTTCATCGAAGATGTACTTAATAAAAAAGCCCCTGTTTTCCTTGATTTCCATGCCCGGGACTGGTATTGCGAAATTACCACCACCTTCACATGGAAAAAACAAACTATCAACATCATCCTCTACCTGAGGATTGAACAGCAGAATGGCGGCTACAAATGGGTGCTCTCAAATGCATACTGCGACAAATTCAATTCATATTTCACACACCTGGGCGATACTACCAACCTGAAGTATTTCCTGCACCCCATGAGCCATGAGGTCGATTTTATGAACATCCACAAAGCTCTTGACGATCCCAAAAACATCGATTACTACCTTGCCCGCGACTACGTGCCCGATTACCTTTCGTTCTTTGTCACGGAACTCAAGGAAGGAAATCTTAAATTTGTATCGGTAATCAATGAGAAATTCCATGTTTTCCAGGTTCCCAACTGGTATTTTGAGATCTCGTTCTTCAACCGCAACAGCTACAACAGCGGATGGCTCATCTCGAACCTCGTCCGCCTCTCGCCCGGGGACAAAAAAGAATTGCTTAAGCATTACACACATAGTAATTAGCACATGAGAACCAGCTTCCACACCATAGCGGTCATTATTTTAATTATCGCCTTCGGCGGATTTGTGAGCACACAGGCCCCGGCCCAGACCAAGAAGACAAGCAGCACGCAGACTAAATCGGGGAGTAAGAGCACCACGTCACAAGGCAAGGGAAAAACTACCACGACAAAAACTTCAGGCGGTAAAACAACAGGGACGAAAACCCAGCAGGGTAAGAACTCCGGAAAGTCATCCGACAAAAACGCACCCAAGGCTGGGGCGCTGCCGGCAGGACAGGATTCTGCTTTGAGGGCGCAGGCAACAGGGCTGGTGAAATTCTTCGAAAGCACTCTTAATTTCCTGGCCGATAAGAAGAATACGGTCCAGGACAAGCAGGTGATCATCAACGAGAGCTACCTTAAATTTTTCTGGGACAGCGAGGTCCAGATAGAAGACGACCTCGACACCCACCAGGTGCCCATGTATAAGGATGTTCAGAGCTACCTTGCCGATGTGGACTTCTTTTTCAAGCAGGCCAGGTTTACTTATAATATGCAGGACATCAGCGTGATGACCAATGAATTGGGGAATTCCTTCTTCAAGATCACCTGTAATCGCAACATTACCGGTATCAACCTGAACGATGTAAGCGTTAATAACAACCAGGTTCGGTATATCGAGATCAATTACGACGAAAGCAAGGCCCAGCTTAAGATCGTCAGCATATATACCACCAAGCTCAACGAGAAAGATGATATGCGCAACTGGTGGAATGCCTTGTCGCAGGGCTGGCAGCAGAAACTCGGCAGGGATATTCAGCTTGGAGGGGGCATTACCCTTGCCCAGGTGAGTTCATACAATGACACTTCGGCCATGATTGGAGGTCAGAAAAGCGTTATAGACCAGGCAGCGTATTTTGCCGGGCTTACCCGTATCATTGGGCAAAAGAAAATTGATCTTTCGGGGGATGTGATGATATCGGACCTGAGCCCCCTGAGCAAAATGAGCGCCCTTCAGGAAGTCAACCTCAAAGGCACCCCTGTAAGCGACCTTATGCCCCTGAGGAACCTGAATAACCTGAAAGTGCTGAATATATCAAACACCGCGGTGAACAGCCTTGAACCACTGCATTACTGCACCCATATCGCTGAACTTAATATCAGGAACACCGAAATACCAGATCTGGGTCTATTGGTGAATTTTCCCTCGCTCCAGGACCTGGACCTGAGCAATACAAAGATCTCTTCACTGGTGCCAATTTCCGCCCTTGATTCCATTGACGACCTCAGGCTTTCAAATACCCCGGTGAGTGACCTTTCTCCGCTTGCAGGTCTTGTGAATATTGAATTACTGAGTATCTCATCCACAAAAGTCACCTCTCTTGATCCCCTGAAGAACCTTATAAAGCTGAGGATACTCCAGTCAGACAGCACAGGCATATCCAGCCTGGGCGCACTCGACAAGCTACCGGCCCTGCAAAAGCTGTACTGCGATTATACCAACCTGCCCAAGCAGGAGGCCATCAGCTTCATGATCAGGCATCCAAAGGCTTTCCTGGTGTTTGAATCGGACGAACTGGCAAAATGGTGGAGCGGAATGAATACCGACTGGCAGAACCTGCTCAGTCATTTTACCGAACTCAGCAGTCCACCGTCAAAAGAACAACTTCATAAACTCATTCTTGTCGACAGTCTGAAT